>CADEGB010000016.1 GCA_902826755.1 uncultured Gemmatimonadota bacterium | reverse complement strand
GCGGGAAGGGCTGTCGGTGCGGACCGTCGGCCGGCTCCGCACGGGCCCGTCGTGGCTGCTCGAACCCGCCGCTGACGTGGTGGTCCTCGATCCGGAGACGGCTTTCGGGAGCGGGGAACATGGATCGACTCGCGGCGCACTTCGGCTCATCGACCGGTATCTGACGCCCGGCGCCACGGTGCTCGACCTCGGGAGCGGCAGCGGAATCCTCTCCATTGGCGCGGTCAAGTTGGGTGCGGCCCGCGCCCTGGGTATCGAAGTCGACGACGAGGCCGTCCCGATCGCCGAGGACAACGCGGTTCGCAACGGGGTTGCCGACCGGGTCAGCTTCCTGGCCGGCGAAGCCGCTCACCTTGCTCCCCTGGCTGGTCCCGTCGACCTGGTGGCCTCCAACATCCTCCGGCACGTCAACGAGACCCTCCTGGGCCCGATTGCCGCCGCGCTGCGGCCGGGGGGGATCGCGGTGTTTGCCGGCATGGAGGTCACCGAGGCGCCGCTGTTCCGGCCCGTGCTCGCCGCGGCCGGCTTTCAGCTGCTCGACGAGGAAATCGACGAGGGCTGGTGGTCGGTGGCGGCTCGATGCACCGGGTAATCGTCGACCCTGGCTTTGCGGTGGGCCAGCGGGTGCCCCTCGCCGAGGAGGATCGACACCATCTCCGGGTCCGCCGCGCCGAGGCGGGACAACGGATCGAGGTGCTCGACGGGCAGGGCCGGATCGGGGTGGGTCGGCTGGTGGCGGATGGTCGCGACCTCGCGGCGGTGGTCGAGTCGATCGGGGCGGAGGCCGAGCCGCCGGGGCTCTGGCTCCTGGTCGGCGCGGGCGACAAAGACCGGTTTCTCTGGTTGGCGGAAAAGGCCGTCGAACTCGGCGTGACGGATCTCGTCCCGGTCGACACGGCCAGGAGCCGGAACGTGGCTACCCGGCTCCGGGGCGAACACCATGACCGCGTCGTCCGTCGGGCCGAGGAGGCCCTCAAGCAGGCGGGCGGGGCATGGAGCCTCCGGCTCCACCCCGTGGTGGCCCTCGCTCCGGCGCTGGCCAGTCTCCCGCCCGGCCCCCGGTTGCTGGCCGATCCGACGGGAGGCCCGACTCCCGCCTGTGGGTCGGCCGAAGCGGTCACCGTGGCGATCGGGCCCGAGGGCGGCTTCACCGACGAAGAACGGAGCGAGTTCGGGGCGGCTGGATTCGTGCCCGTCCGCCTGGCCAACCGGATTCTCCGCTTCGAGACGGCGGCCCTCGCGGCGGCGGTGACGGTGGCGTTGCGACGAAAGGAAACCTCATGAGCGACTGCATCTTCTGTCGGATCGTGGCGGGATCGATTCCAGCCACCATCGTGGCCCGGACCCCGGACGCGGTGGCGTTTCGGGATCTCAATCCCCAAGCGCCCACCCACGTGCTGGTGATCCCGGCGGAGCACATCCCCAGCATGGCCGAAGCCGACACCGACCGGGCCGAAGGGCAGGTCGGCAAGGCGATGCGGCTAGCGGTCCAGGTGGCCAAGGAACTGGAACTCGACCAAAGCGGGTACCGCCTGGTGGTCAACACGGGGCGGGATGGCGGCCAGTCGGTCGGTCACGTCCACGTGCACCTGCTGGGCGGTCGGCGGATGAGCTGGCCCCCGGGCTGATCGCGCCTTGTCCGGCATGATTTCGGCCGCTAAATTGGCCCCTCTCATTGCTTTCGGCCCGGGTGCTGAAAGGGGTGATTACCGCGCATGTCGGAAGTCATCATTCACGGTGACGAGAACTTCGAGCGCGCGTTGAAGCGCTTCAAGAAGAAGTGTGAGAAGGCGGGGATCCTCTCCGACCTCCGCAAGCACCGCCATTACGAGAAGCCCAGCGAGAAGCGGAAGCGGAAGCAGAAGCAGAATGCCGCGATTCGGAAGACCCGTCGGACCGCCCGATTCGCTCGTGGCTGAAGCAGGCTTTGAGGCAGACGAGAGCGGGGTGCAGGCGCAAAGCGCCAGCACCCCGCTCCACTTTTCAGGGGGGGGTGGGGAGGACGCGCGGGACGCCCTCGATCTCGATGCGGTGCTCGCCGTGGTTGCGGGGTATGCTCGCGGTCCCCTCGGCGCGGAGCGGGTTCGCCGGCGGCGGCCACTGCCCGATTCCACTTCGGCGCGCCTCGAACTGGCCCCGGTGGCCGAGTTGCTGACGCTCTGGGAGCGAGCGATCGTCATCGACATTCCGCCGGTGCCGGAGATCGGCGCGGTTCTGGCGCGGCTTCGGGTCGAGGGCAGCGTGCTCAACGGCATCGAGCTGGCGGCGCTCAAGCAAAGCCTGATCGCCGCGCGGATTGCCGTCGGCGAGTTGAAGCGGATCGAGGCGGAGGCGCCGCTGGTGGCGGCGCTGGCGGTGCCGCTCCCCGATCGAAAACTCGATCAGCGCCTCGCCGATGCGATCAGCGACGAGGGCGAGGTGCTCGACACCGCGAGCCCGGCCCTGTTCCGGGCCCGCCGGGAAATCCACGCCGCCCGCGAACGGCTGGTCAAGAAGCTCGAAACGGTCCTCCGGAATCTCGATGGGCAGGCGGCGCCGGCCGGGGCCCAAGTGACCATTCGCGGCGACCGGTACGTCATCCCGATTCGCCGGGACTCCCGCCAGCGGCCCGAGGGCATCGTCCACGACGAATCGGCCAGCCACGGGACCCTCTTCGTCGAGCCGACCGCCGCGATCGAATCGGGCAACGCGCTCCGAGCCGCGGTGGTCGACGCTGAGCGGGAGGAACTCAAGGTTCTCCGGGAGTTGACCGAGCGAGCCAGGCCCGAAGCGGGTCTCCTGGCGGCGGCCCACGCCATGTGCGTGGCCGGCGACGATCTGGTGGCCCGGGTCCGCTATGCCCACGAGGTCAAGGCGGCGGTGCCGACCGTCGGGTCCGATCGGCTGGTGCTGGTGCGGGCTCGCCATCCGCTGCTGCTGGCCCGCGGGCTCGACGTGGTGCCGTTCGACCTGGCGCTCGACCCGACCGAGCGGACGCTCCTGATCAGCGGCCCCAACGCCGGGGGCAAGACGGTGCTGCTCAAGACCGTCGGGATCGCGGTGCAGCTGGCGCAGTCCGGGATCATTCCTCCGGTCGGGCCGGGGACGATGCTGCCGGTGGTCGACCGGGTCTTTGCCGACATCGGCGACCACCAGTCGATCGCCGCCGATCTCTCCACCTTCAGCGCTCATGTCGTCGCACTCCGCCGGATCCTCGCCACCGCGGGGCCCGACACCCTGATCCTGATGGACGAGATCGGCCGCGGCACCGATCCCGCCGAAGGTGGCGCGTTGGCTAGCGCGGTGCTCCGGTCGCTCACCAACCGCGGCGCGCGGACGATTGCCACGACCCATCTTGGCGCGCTCAAGTCGCTGGCGGGCGAGGTGCTCGGGATCGTGAACGGCTCCCTCGATTTCGACGCCGAGGCGCTCAAGCCGACCTTCCGGTTCCGGAAGGGAGTCCCGGGGCGGTCGTACGGCCTGGCCATCGCGCGTCGTCTCGGCGTCGATCCGGCCGTCCTGGAGCGAGCCGAGCGCGAGGTGCCGGTTCAGGAACGGGCGCTCGACGAACTGCTGGCCCAGGTGGAGGCCCGGGCCCGCGACCTCGAACGGCGTGAGCACGAGGTGGCCGAGCGGGAAGTTGGGGTGGAAAGCCGGGAAGCCGCCGTCGCCGCGGTGGCCGACGGGCAGGCCATTCGCGACAAAGAACTGAAGCGGCGGGAAAAAGACGCCGAACGCCTGGCCCGTCAGGAAGCCCGCCGCCATCTGCTCGAGGCCCGCTCGCAGGTCGAGGAGGCACTGCGGCTGGCGCAGGGGGCCGTCGACCCCGAGCGCGCCCGGCAGGCCCGCCGGGTGGTGGAGGACGCGGCGGAGGCGGCGCGCGAGGCGCTCGCCGCGGTCGACCGGCGCGAGGACGACGCCCCGGTGGGCGGGGCGGTGGCGGTGGGTCGCCGGGTCCGGCTGGCCACCGGTGGCACCGGGATGGTGCACGAGATCCGGAGCGACGGCAAGGCGGTGGTCACGTTAGGCGCCGTCAAGGTGGTGGTGCCGGTGGCGGAGTGTCAGCCGGTGGCGGGGCCGCCGCCGAAAGACCGGCCCCGCGTCGAACCGGCCGACTTCGCGAGTCCGGCCGCGGCGTTCGAGATCGATCTCCGCGGGATGCGGGGCGACGAGGCCGTGGTGGTGGCCACGGCCGCCATCGACGCCGCGATCCTGGCCGAAAACCCATACCTCCGGATCATTCACGGGATGGGGACCGGGGTGGTTCGCGACCGGGTCCGGCAGGCGCTCAAGAGCGATCGCCGGGTGGCCCGGTTCGACTTTGCCCCGCGCAATCAGGGCGGCACCGGGGTCACCGTCGTCGAGTTCGGGGCGGGCTGAGATGATTCCCGACGAGCTGATCGAACAGATCCGGGACACGGCCGACCTGGTCGAGATCATCAGCGAGAACGTCCAGCTCAAACGGACCGGCGCCGATTGGCGGGGGCCGTGCCCCTTCCACGGGGGCACTCAACGCAACTTTGCCGTCGTGCCGAAAAAGGGCCTCTACTATTGCTACGTCTGTCACGCCGCCGGCGACGTCTACACCTACCTGATGAAGCGGTTCGGGATGGACTACCCGACCGCGGTTCGCGACGTGGCCCGCCGGGTGGGGATCACGATCCCGGAGGGGCGGGCCGCCCAGCCGATCGACCAGCACCGGGAGTCGCTCTTTGGTGCCATGACGGTGGCGCAGGAGTGGTTCGCGGCCCGGCTTCGCGAGGGGCCCGAAGCCGAAAAGGCGCGCCAGTATCTCGAGAACCGGGATGTCCCGGTGCCGGTGGCGGCGGAGTGGGGGCTCGGGTATGCCCCCGAAGACCGCTCCTTCCCGGCCGCCATGACGCAGCTCGGGATCGACGAGGCTATCCTCCTCGAAGTGGGACTCCTCGTCAAGCGCGACGACGGGACGGTCATCCCCCGGTTCCGGGGCCGGCTCCTGTTTCCGATCCACGACCTCCGCGGGCGGGTGGTGGCCTTCGGCGGGCGGCTCCTCCGCCAGGGCGAACCCAAGTATCTCAATTCGCCGGAAACCCCGATCTTCCACAAGGGGACCTCGCTCTACCATCTCCACCTGGCCAAGAACGCGATCCGGAAAGAAGGCTGCGCCATCGTGGTGGAGGGGTACTTCGACGTGCTCCGGCCGGCCCAGGCCGGGATCGAGCACGTGGTGGCCCCGTTAGGCACCGCGCTCACGCCCGATCAGGCGGCGCTCCTCAAGCGCTTCGCCTCGACGGTCATCCTCCTCTACGATTCCGACGCGGCGGGCCTCAAGGCCACCTTCCGAGCCGGCGACGAGTGTCTCCGCCACGGGCTCCGGGTCAAGGTGGCCACCATGCCCCCGGGCGACGATCCGGACAGCCTGGTCCGGACCGGCGGGGCCGCGGCGCTCCAGGCCATCCTGGCCGATGCCGTCGATCTGGTCGAACGGAAGATCCAGCTGCTCGAACGGAAGGGCTGGTTCGCGGGCGTCGAGCGGCGCCGCGACGCGCTCGATCGGCTTCTCCCGACCATTCGGGCCACCACCGACCCGATTGCCCGGGACCTCTACCTTGGTCTCGTGGCGGACAAGGTCGGGATTACCCGCGCGGTCCTCGAGCAGGAACTCGCCACTCGGCCCGTGCCGCCGCCGCCGGTCCCGCCACCGCCGTCGGGACCCGGCGCCCCCCGCTCGGTCGACGTCCGGCCGGCCCGGCCGGAGCGCGCCCGGGTCGGGACTCGGGTCGAGGCCCAGCTGCTGATGTTGCTGCTCCGGGATGCCGAGTGGCTGGAGCGAGCCCGCACCGACGTGCCGCCGGAACGATTCGACGTCCCGGTGTTCCGGGAGATCTACCGCGCCATGCTGGCCCGTCCCGCCGACGCGCCGGGGAGCGACGTGGCTGAGGCACTGTCGCCGCCCGCCCGGGCGGCCTGGGAGCGCCTCCAGGAGCAGGCGGTGGGTCTCGAAGGGGCCAACCCGGACGAGCTCTACGTGGCGGCCACCACCCGGCTCGAAGAGCGAGAGATTCTCCGGGCCCTGCCGCCCGCCGATGACATCGAGGCCCGCAAGGATTCGAAACAGCGTTTGTCCGCCGGCGCGAAAGCCCGGTTCGTGTGGGAAAAGCAGAAGGCTCAAACACCAACCCGTCCGCCAGGACGCTCGCCCTGAAGGAAGACCGCACCATGCAAGCTGAATTGACCAAACTCCTCGATCTCCAGTCCAAGGACATGACCCTCCTCGAGGCCGATGTCCGCCTCAAGGCGATCCTCGACGAAGTCGCCCGGCTCGACGGCGAAGTGGCCTCGGTCAAGCGCGACGTCCAGGTCGCTCAGAAGCGGCTCGAGGATGGGGTCAAGCGGAGGGCGGATCTGGAATCGCGGATCGAAGGCTACCGCTCGATCCAGGACAAGCGTCGCCAGCGGCTCGAAGCCGTCAAGGGCGCCCGGGAGGCCCAGGCGGTCATGACCGAGGTCGAGATGGCGCGGGCCATCCTGATCAAGGAGGAGGGTGAGTGGGTCAAGGTGGCCGAAGGCGTTCACGACCTCGAGCGAGGCCTCAAGGCGGCCGAAGAACGGGTGACCGGGGTCGAAGAGCGGCAGGCCGCCGAGCGCCAGCAGCTGGCGGAGGAACAGGCCCGGCTCGAAGCGGAGCGCGATGCGGCCCGCGGGGCCCGCGACGACAGCGCCGTCCAGCTCGACCGGGTGCTCAAGGCGCGCTACGATCGGCTGCGCTCCGCCCGGTCCGTGGCCGTCGTGGTGCCGCTCAAGGGCGAAGCCTGCGGCGCCTGTTACACCTCGGTCCCGCGGAACCGGCGGACTCAGATCCGGGCGGGCATCCTCCTCGACAACTGCGAAGCCTGCGGGGTGATCCTCTACGCCGAAGAGACCCTCGGGTGAGACAGCTGCCGCCGCGGTGGCTGGTTGCCCCCGCGCCCGATCGCACCGAAGCGGCAACCCTGGCGGAGGCGCTCCGCCTGCCGCCGGCATTGGCGGCCCTGCTGGTCCAGCGGGGCTTTGGCGATCCCGAAACCGCCCGGGCGTTTCTCCGGCCCGAACTCGAGGCGCTCTCCGATCCCTATCGCCTGGCCGGGATGGCCGACGCCGTCGACACCATCGTCAGGGCGGTCCGGGGCGGACGGAAGATCCTGGTCCACGGCGACTACGACGTCGACGGGCAGTGCGCCTCGGCGCTCCTGACCCGGGCGCTCCGGGCGGCCGGCGCGGACGTCGAGGCGTTCGTCCCGCATCGGATGCGCGACGGGTACGACTTCGGGCCAGCCGGCCTCGAGCGGGCCCGCGCCATCGGCGCCGCCTTGATCGTGACCTGCGATTGTGGGATCACCGCGGTCGAGCCGGTTCGGCAGGCCCGGGAGGCGGGGCTCGACGTGGTCGTGACCGACCACCATCTCCTCGCGGCCGAAGCGCCGCCGGCCAACGCGATCATCGATCCTCAACGACCGGACGACACCTCCGGGCTCGAGTCCCTCTGCGGCACCGGCATCGCGTTCAAGCTGGTCCAGGCCCTGGTCGAGCCCCTCGGCCTGCCGCCCACGCTCCCGCTCCACTTTCTCGACTACGCGGCCGTGGCCACGGTGGCCGACGTGGTGCCGCTCACCGGCGAGAACCGGATCATCGTCCGCCACGGGCTCAAGGTGCTCAACAAGTCCCGGTGGCCCGGCCTCCGAGCCTTGGTGGCCGCCGCGGGGCTCGGACACCAGGAGGTCAAGGCCTCGCACGTCGGCTTCATTCTCGGACCCCGTCTCAACGCGGCTGGCCGGATTGCCGACGCCAACGAAGGGCTGCGACTGCTCCTCTCCGATTCGTGGGACGAGGCCCAGGCCATGGCCCAGCGTCTCGAGCTGCTCAATACCGAGCGTCAGGACCTCGACCAGCGGATCCTGAGCCAGGCCATCGAGCATATCGAGACCACGGTGGACCTCGAACGGACCGCGGGGCTCGTCCTCGCGTCCGACCAATGGCACCCCGGGGTGGTGGGGATCGTTGCTTCCCGCGTGGTGGAGCGGTTCGGCCGGCCGACCTTCCTGATCGGCGTCGACGGCGAACTCGGCAAGGGATCCGGCCGGAGCATTTCGCGATTCGATCTCCATGGGGCGCTCGGGCAATGCGCCGACCTGCTCGAACGGTTCGGCGGCCACAAGATGGCCGCCGGCGTCACGGTCCGCCGTGACCGGATCGAGGAGTTCCGGGCCCGCTTTGCCGAGGTCTGCGGGCGGACTCTCGAGCCGGGATCGCTCGGTCCGGAGCAGCGGGTCGATCTTGAGGTGGAACTCGATCAGGTCACCGACGAGCTGGAGCGGCTGTGCCGCCACCTCGAACCCTGCGGGATGGGGAACCCCGGCCCGGTCTTCCTGGTCCGCGGTGCGAAGCTGGTCAACTGGAGCTACGTTGGACAGAAGCACGAGCATTTGCGGGGATTCCTGAAGGACGGGGGCGGGGGACTCGCCGCCATCGGGTTCCAGTTCGCGGACCGGGTCCAGTGGCTCGATCAGGAACCGATCGACGCCGCGTTCCGGCTGGAACGGCACGAGTTCCGCGGTCAGGATTACCTTCAAGCCAAGCTGGTGGGCATGGCGCCGGCGGCCGATCGGGCGGCGGGAACCAAGGCGGCGTGACCCGGATCGTGGCCGGCGAGTTCGGCGGCCGGCGGCTGACCGTGCCGGCCGACCGGCGGGTCCGACCCACCGCCGATCGGGTTCGCGAGGCCTGGTTCAGCATCGTGGCGCCCCGGCTCGAGGGTGCGGTGGTGCTCGACCTCTGCGCGGGGAGCGGCGCGCTCGGGCTCGAGGCGCTCTCCCGGGGGGCCAGCCGGGCCGTGCTGGTGGATCTGAACCCGCCCTCGGTGGCGGCCATTCGCGCCAACGTCGCGGCGTTAGGCGTCGCCGACCGGGCCATGGTCGTCCGGGAGGACGTCTTCCGGTTCCTCGACCGGCTGGAAGGCCGCCCATTCGATCTGGCGTTTGCCGATCCGCCCTATCGTCTCGGCATGGCGGCGCGGATCGCCGAGCGGTACCAGGCCGCGCCGTTCGCCACCGTGCTCGGCATCGAGCACGAGAAGACCGAGCGGGTGGGACAGGGGACCAGTACCCGGGTGTACGGAGATACCGCGGTGACCTTTTTCGAGGCTCCATGAGTCGGATCGCTCTCTATCCCGGGTCCTTCGACCCGCCCACCCGCGGACACGAGGATCTGATCCGTCGCGCGGCGATCCTGGCCGACGAACTGGTCGTTGCCGTCGTCGGCAATCCGTCGAAGCAGCCGGCCTTCACCACCGCCGAGCGCCTCGACCTCCTCCGCGCCACCGTCGGCGACCTGCCCAACGTCCGGTTCGACGCGTTCGAGGGCCTCCTCGCCGACTACGCCCGGCGGATCGGCGCGCAGTTCCTGGTGCGGGGCCTTCGGGCCGTCGGTGACTTCGAGTACGAATACCAAATGGCTCTCATGAATCGACAGCTGCATCCGGGGCTCGAGACCATCTTTCTCGTGCCGGCCTCGGGCCTGACCTACGTCAGCGCCAGTCTGGTCCGCGAGGTGGCCCGATTCGGTGGCGACGTGGGGCCGCTGGTCCATCCGGTGGTCGCCGCGGCGCTGGCCCGGAGGTTCGCGCGATGACCGCCACCGATCAGGTGACGGCCCGCGCCGTCAGTCGGGGAGGCCGGATCGTCATGGTCAGTCAGGGCGACGGATCCATCGAAGCCGCGGCCGCCGACCTCCAGCAACGGGGCCTGTCGGCCGTGTCGGTGGTCGGGCCCGGCGGGATCGACCCGGCCCGGGATCCCCGCCTCGGCGCGGTGGCGTCGGTGCTCCGGGACTGCTGGCCCGAACGGGTTCGCGATGGAATCCATGCGCTCGACCTGGCGGCCAATCCACTCCTGTTCGCGGCCGGGTTGACCGCCCGGGGCGACGTCGACGTCTGCCTGTGCGGGACCGCGGTGCCGCTCGACGCCCTCGAGGAAGCCGCCCGCTGGGTGACCGGACCGGACCGAGCCGGGAAGGGGCGGGGCCAGATCAACTACCTCTGCACCGCCGACGGGCGTCTCCTCACGCTGGTGGTGCCTGATTCGGCGGGCCCGCTCGATGCGCGGGGCGTGGCGGCGCTGGCGGTGGCGGCGGCCGGCCATCGGGGTCGGGTCCTCGGCGACACGCCGCGGATCGGCCTCCTCGTGGCGCCGCCCACCCAGGACGCGAGCCACGCCGACGCGGAACTGGCCCTCACCGAGCTCCGGGCCCTGGCCCCGGGCCTCGCGGCCAGCGTGGAATGGGGCTGGGCCGTCCTCGGCGACGATACCGACCCGGGGCGATTCCGAACCAGCCCCAACATTCTCATATTTCCGGACCCGGTGTCCGGTCACCTCGCACAGGTATTGCTCCGGGACGCCACCGGCTTCCGCGCCATGGGGCCGCTGTTCCCCGGTGGACGCTGGACGCTGGCGGGAGTACCCGAAGGCGCTACCCCCGCCGAGATCGCCTCGGTCGCCGTCCTGGCGGTCGCGGGCTTGGCGGGGGCCTAACGGGAGGAAATCATGGGCTTCAGCAAGACGGTCAGTGGCGGAGGGGTCACCGTGGTGCGGGTCGACGGTCAGTTGATCGTCGGCAACCGCCAGGAACTGAAGGCGGTGATCCAGGAATCGCTCGAGGCGGGCGAGCGCAAATTCCTGATCGACTGTTCCCACACCGCCTACATCGATTCGTCGGGTCTTGGCGCGCTGGTAACGATCTCGAAGAAGATCCGCGAAAACGGCGGCGATCTGCGGCTGGCGGGGCTCAACGAGGATCTTCGCTCCCTGTTCGAGCTGACCAAGCTCGATGCCCTGTTTCACATCGTCCAAACCGTGGACGAAGGGCTGACCGGGTTCTGACGTGACGGCGCCGCTCCGCCTGACGATCCGCCGCACGGTCCCGGTCGATCCGGGCGCCGCGCCGGTGGCCGTCGACCTGGCCATGCCCAGTGACGTGAGCGAAGTCGAAGCCGCGGTCGAGTTGATGGCCCGTCACTGCTTTGCCGGGCTGGCCCCCTGCGCCCGGACCGCGTTCCGGCTCCGGGTTACCCTGGCGGAAGCCATCAGCAACGCCATTCTCCGCGGCAACGGAGCCGACCCCACCAAGCAGGTCTGGATCCGGGCGGAATTGACGGCCGAAGTCATCCGGCTCTCGGTTCGCGACGAAGGGCAGGGGCTCGAGCCGACCCGGCGGCACAGTCCGAGGCTTCCGGCCGAACCCGAGCAGGATGGCGGGCGGGGCCTCTTCATCATCAAGCATCTCGCCGATCAGGTCGAGTTCAACGATCGAGGAAACACCATCTGGATGACCCTGCCGCGCTGCTGAGGCGGCTCAAACCGGTTCTCGAAGCGCTCGACGACACCGTGGTGTCGCCGGGCCGCCTCTGGCTGGCCGAGGATGGCCGGGCCCGCGCCGTCCACGGTGGCGATCCCGGCTGGACGCCGTCCCTGCCCGCCGAACCCGGACTCCTGCTCACCCCCGAGGGTCCCCGATGGTTCGCCCCGGTCCCGGGCGAGGACGCGCTCTGGCTCGAAGGGCCGGCCCGGGACGGTGGCCCCACGCCCGAAACCCGCTCGGCGATCGATCTCCTCGATCATCTCCTCGCGGTCGAGCGGGAAGTGGCTCGACTCTCCCAGGAACTGGCCAGCCGGTACGAGGAAATCGACCTCCTCTACACGATCAGCGAAATCCTCGGCCAGACCGTCCGGCTCGAGCAGGCGGCCCGCACCATCGTCCGCGCCGTGAGCAGCGTGGTCGGCGCCCGCCGCGCGTCGATCATGGTCTACGACGAGGAACAACGGGTCCTCCGGACGGTGGCCGCGCAAGGACTGCCGCCGGGCCGGGCCGGCCTCGTGCCAGTGGGCGATCCCCATTCGGTGGCGGCCCGCGTGTTCCGGGAGCAGCGGCCGCTCATCGGCGACCCGATCGAAGGCACCATCAGTTCGGTCGGGAAGGAGGAACGCGGCTATCAGGGCGTGGCGTTCATGAGTATCCCGATCTGCTACGCGGCCCCGGGCGCCCAGTCGCGATGCATCGGCGTCGTCAATCTGACCGACCGGATCGGCGGCGACCGGTTTGCCGCCACCGATCGGAAGCTGGTGGCCGCCATTGCCAACCAGATCGGCGCGGCGCTCGAGAACGCCCGCCTGGCGGAGCGGGAGCGCGAACAGGAACGGCTCGAGCGCGAACTCGAACTCGCCTCCCGCCTTCAGCAGAGCCTCCTCCCGAGTCCCGCCGTGCTCTCGGGCGACGCCCAGGTCGGGGTCCGTTGTCTCTCGCTCGAATCGGTCGGCGGCGACTTCTACGGATTCAACCGACTGGGCCAGGGCAGCATCGGCGTCATGGTGGGCGACGTGAGCTCCCACGGGTTCTCCGCTGCGCTCCTGATGGCTTCCGCGGTGGCGGCGGCGGGTATTCACGCCGCGGCGTCCGCCGCCCCGGATCAGGTCCTCACCTCGCTGCGGGAAAGCCTGACCGAAAAGCTGGCCCCGTCCGACAGTTACCTCACCATCTTCTACGCCCGCCTCGACCCCGCGTTCGGCCGCCTGGTCTACGCCAACGCGGGTCACCCGTACGCCTTCCGGGTGCCCGCCGCCGGCGAGCCCGTCCGTCTCGAAGCCACCGCGGCGCCCCTCGGTCTGGCCGACGATCGGATCGGATTCCGGATCGTGCCGTGGGTCCGCGGCGACGACCTCCTTTGTGTCTGGACCGACGGCTTGGTGGAGGCCGCCAACCCGGAAGGCGAACGGTTCGGGGAACGGCGGGTGCTCGAAGCCATTCTGGCCCGCAAGGCCGAGCACCCCGAGGCCATCGTTGCCCAGGTCATGCGCGAAGTCGATCGGTTTGCCCCGGCCGCATCGGACGACCGCACCCTCCTCATTCTCAAAGTGTAGTTCGCGCCGATGGCCAAGAAGGCGCTCGGTCAGCACTTCCTGTCCGACCCGCGGATCCTGAGCCGGATCGCCGACCAGATCCCCGCCCAGCCCGGTGATCCGGTGCTCGAAATCGGCCCCGGCAAGGGCGCGCTGACCCGGGTGCTCCTCCATCGCGGCTTCCGAGTGGTGGCCATCGAACGGGATCGGGACCTTGTGCCAGTGCTCCGATCCACGTTTCCGACCCTCGAGCTGATCGAGGGTGATGCCCTGACCGTGGACTGGGTGACGGCACTCGGACGGCCAGAGCGGTGGTTCGTGGTTGGCAACATCCCGTACAACATCACGACGCCGCTCCTCGATCTGGCGCTCGAGGCCCGCCCGGCGCCGGCCGCCATCGTGTTCCTGTTGCAGCGAGAAGTGGCCCTGAGACTGGCCGCTGAGGCTGGCACCGCCGAGTACGGCGCGCTCTCGGTCGGCGCTCAGGCGGCCGCCCGGATCGAGCGGTGCTTTGCCGTCGGCGCCGGGAGCTTCCATCCCCCGCCCAAGGTCGACAGCGCGGTGGTCCGACTCACCCCCAAGCCAGTTGCCGAGCGGATGCCGGATCCCGGGGCGTTCCGGCGGCTCGTGGTGGGCCTCTTTTCCGCCCGTCGGAAGCAGCTGGTCCGCGCCCTTCGAACGGCGTTTGCCCTGTCAGCGGAGCAGGCCGTTGCCCTGGTGGGCGCCGCGGGGCTGGCGACGGATCAGCGACCGGAGACCCTGACGGTCGCCGATTTCCAGGGGCTCTACCAGCTGGTCGTTGACGGAGGGCTGGGCGACAGGCTAACTTTGTGAAAACTTTCACATGGCCTGATGCGGAACATCGCCGACAACACCGTTCGCCGCCTGTCGCTGTACCTCCGGTTTTTGGAGGAATTTCAGCACCAGGGCGCGACCACGGTGAGTTCCGAGGCCTTGGCGGGGCGGGGCGGCACCACCTCGGCGCAGGTCCGGAAGGACCTGTCGTTTTTCGGGTCGTTCGGCAAACGTGGCCTCGGGTATCCGGTGCCGCAGTTGATCAAGCGGCTTCGCGAGATCCTCGGGCTGGGTCGGCGCTACAAGGTGGTCGTCGTCGGGGCCGGGAAGATCGGCAGCGCGCTGGTTCAGTACCGAGGGTTCCACGAACGCGGGTTCGACATCGTGGCGATCTACGACGAGGACCCGGCCAAGGTCGGGAAACCGTGGAATGGCCTGGTCGTGCAGGACGCGGCCCTGTTCGAGAAGGAGGCCGCGGAACTGGCACCCGACATCGCGGTGATCGTGACGCCGGGCGAAGCGGCCCAGGGAATCGCCGACCGGGTGGTGCGGTGCGGCGTGCAGGCCATTCTCAACTTTGCCCCGGTCCAACTCCAGGTCCCGGAGCACGTCACCGTCAAAGCCGTCAACCTGGTGCTCGAGCTGGAGGCCCTGAGCTTCGCGCTGGCCAGCCGCTAGGTCCCCCCTGTTAGCTTCCGGCGATGCCCGCCGTCCGCGTCACTTCCGAAATTGGTCCGCTCGATACCGTCCTGGTGCATACCCCGGGTCGAGAACTCGAGGCGGTGACTCCGGGTACCCGCGAGGACTATCTCTACGATGACCTCATCGGGCTCGAGGTCTCGGCCCGCGAGCATCGGCGGCTGGTGTCGGTTCTCAAGAAGTTCGGGCGGGTGGTCGAAATTGCGGGATTGCTCGAGCAGACGCTGGCGGAGCCGGAGGCCCGGGAGTACCTGATCACCCGGACGATGGACGTGGTGCCGTCGGAGCCACTGGCGCAGCAACTCGCGGACCTTTCGCCGAAGGCGCTGGTCCGGATGTTGATCGAGGGCGCCGAGGAGCCGGGCGGTCCGATCGCGCGGACGGTCAACGAAGTCGGCTTCGTGCTGCCGCCCCTGCCCAACCTGTTCTTTCCGCGGGACATCGGGATGGTCATCGGCGACCATGCCGTGGTCGGATCGATGCGTCACGGGGTCCGCTGGACCGAAGAACTGCTGATCAAGACCCTGTTCACCTTCCATCCGGAACTCGCCAACGCCGGTTTCCTCTACGACGGGTCCGAAGAGCGCCGGAGCAACTACCATCTCGAGGGTGGCGACGTCCACGTGATCCGGCCCGACCTGCTGGTGGTGGGCTATTCGGAACGGACGTCGCCGGCGGCGCTCGACCGGTTGTGCGACGACGCCTTTGCGCGGACCCGGGTCACCGACGTGATCGTGGTGGTCATGCCGCGGGAACCGACGGCCATTCACCTCGACATGCTCTTTACCCATCTCGATCGCGACCTCTGCGCCATTTATCCGCCGGCGTTCATCGGTCCGGAGCGGCTGACGATCCTCCACCGCAAGAAGGGGCGGAAGACCGTCAAGGAGCGAAGCGACCTGTTCGGGGCGCTCCGCCAGGTGGGAATGCGGCTCGCCCCGGTGCTCACGGGCGGCACCCGGCGGATCGCGCAGGAGCGGGAGCAATGGTCGAGCGGGTGCAACTTCGTGGCCGTCCGCCCCGGGGTGATCATCAGCTACCAGCGGAACGAGGAGACGCTCCGACAGCTCGAAGCCGCCGGCTTTTCCGTGGTGCCGAACCAGGACTTCCTGACGTTCGACGATTGGGACGATTCGCGGGGTCGGGTGGCGATCACGATTCCGGGCAGCGAACTGGTGCGGGGCGGCGGCGGGCCTCGCTGCATGACGATGCCGATCCGTCGGGCCGACATCTGGTGACCGGACTCGCGGCGGTCCCGGGCGGGACTCTGGCCGACCGGGCCCTCGACCTGCTGGCCGCCGGACCGCAACCGGCGGGCGAACTGTCGCGGCGCGTGTTCGGGATGCCGCGGGCGCCGGTGGCGGTGGCGGAGCGCCTGGCGGTGGCGCTGCTCGGCGCCGATCCGCGGGTCCGCCGCTTGCCCGACGGTCGCTGGGGTCTGGTGGCTCAGGCCGCGGGGTCGCCCCTGATCGAGGACGCGGCGTTTGCGGTCGTCGACGTCGAGACGACGGGGAGCCGCCCGGGCGGTTCGGATCGGGTCACCGAGGTGGCCGTGGTGGTGGTCCAGGGCAACCGGTGCGAGCTGGTCTTCGAAAGCCTGGTCAATCCCGAGCGGGGGATCCCGCCGATGGTGACGGCGGTGACCAGAATCAGTGATCAGATGGTGCGGGCGGCGCCGACGTTCGACCTGGTGGCCGATCAGGTCCTCGACGCCCTGGCCGGTCGGGTGTTCGTGGCCCACAACGCCCGGTTCGACTGGTGGTTCCTCAAGGCGGAACTCAAGCGGGCCCGGGCCATCGGTCTCGAGGGTCAGCGGCTCTGCACCGTCCGGCTGGGGCGGAACCTGGTGCCCGGGCTGCCGTCGTACGGGCTCGATGCGATCGCCCATTATTTCGGGTTCGAGAACCCGGCCCGCCACCGGGCCGGCGGTGACGCGCTGGTGACGGGTCGGGTGCTCCAGCGGCTCCTCGAGCTGGCCCGGGGGCGCGACGCGCGGACCCTGGCCGACCTCGAGATGCTCCAGGTGCGCCGCCGGCGGCGGAAGAAGGGCAACCGCCGCACCAGCGCGCCGGAGGACGCCACCTGATGACCCTGGCCCGGACGTTCTCGTTAGGCAGCTTTCGGTGCCACGCGCTCGAGGTCGGCTCGATGCGGCTCGACGGCGGGGCCGTGTTCGGGATCGTGCCCCGGCCGGCCTGGTCGAAGCGGATCGAGCCCGACGCCCGCAACCGAATCCCGGTGGCCATGCGGGCCCTGCTGGTGGAGCATCCCGACGGCCTGGTGCTGATCGAGACCGGCCTGGGCAACAAGGAAGATGCCCGCTTCCACGAGACGTATGGGGTGGACAACGGCGGGCCGGGCGGCCGGAGCCGGCTCGAGGCGGCCATCGCCGAGGCCGGTTGGCGGCCGGAGGACGTCCGGTGGGTGGTCAACACCCACCTCCACTTCGATCACGCGGGCGGGAACACCTGGGTCGAGCGGGACGAGGCCGGGGTGGCGTTAGGCGGCGAGCGGCTGACCTGTCCGAACGCCACCTACGTCGTCCAGTGGGGCGAACTCGAGTTCGCCCGCGAACTCGATGAGCGGACCCGGACGGCGTACCTGCCCACCGGCTACGAGCCGGTGGCGGAGGCCGGCCGCTGGAAGCCGCTTCGGGGGGACGTCGACATTCTCCCGGGGATTTCCGCGCGGCTCACGCCCGGGCATGTGCCCCACCATCAGAGCATCGTGCTACGGAGCGGGGGCGAAACCCTGGTCTACCTCGGCGACGTCATGCCGACCCGACATCACCTGGGCCTCCTGTGGATCGCGGCGTTCGACCTCGAACCGCGCCGGACCCTCGACTCGAAGCGGAAGCTGTTCCGCGCCGCTCAGGACGAGGGTTGGTGGTTCTTCTTCGGCCACGACGCCGAAGTGATCAAGGGACGCCTGGGCCAAGGCGCGGAAGGGCCCGGGCTCGGGGACGTGATGCGGGTGACCACCGCCGGTTTCGAGGGACTCTGACATGACCGTGCCCGACTCGCTGCGGACGGCGCTGGCCGACCGCTATACGCTCGAACGGCCGATTGGCCAGGGCGGGATGGCCACGGTCTACCTGGCGGCCGATCACAAGCATGGTCGCCGGGTGGCGGTCAAGATTCTCCGGCCGGATCTGGTCGCCACGCTCGGCGCGGCCCGGTTCCTCCGAGAGATCCAGATCGCCGCCCGGCTCCAGCATCCCCACATCCTGCTCCTGATCGACTCCGGCGAAGCGGCCGGTTTTCTCTATTACGTCATGCCGTTCGTCGACGGCGAATCGCTCCGCGGCCGGCTCGAGCGGGAGGGACCGCTCGAACCGGGGGCGGCGCTCACCATTGCCCGTCAGGTCGGCGATGCGCTCGACTACGCCCATCGTCACGGCGTGGTCCATCGCGACATCAAACCCGAGAACATCCTGCTGGCTGACGGCCATGCCATCGTGGCGGATTTCGGCGTGGCCAAGGCCCTCTCCGAGGCCACCGACAAGACGATTACCCGGACCGGCTATCCGGTCGGCACCATCGGCTACATGAGTCCGGAACAGGCCGCCGGGTTCGGCGACCTGACGGCCCGGTCCGACGTGTTCAGCCTGGCGTGCGTCGTTTACGAAATGCTGGTGGGGCAGGTGCCCGGGCAGTGGCCGAGCGAGGACTCGGTCCGGATGCTCCGGCTGCTGGACGCGCCCGCTCCGCATCGGGAGGTGCTCGAGGGGCTGCCCGCCGGGGTCGAACAGGCGCTGGTTCGCGGCCTGGCCCTCCGGCCCGAACAGCGGTTTGCCCTGCCGAGCGAGTTGGTCGATGCGCTCGAGGCCGCGTTCGAGGGTCGGCCCCGGTATTCGGACACCCAGGTGCGGTCCATCGTGCAGCGGGCGTCGGAACTCGAGGTCAGCCTCCCGACCCAGGCGGGCGTGCTGTCGCTGGGTGGGATTCAGCGGATCGCCGCGGACGTGGGGATTCCGCCGGAGCATGTCGAACGGGCGGCCCGGGAAGTGGCGCGGCCGGTGGGCGCGGCGCCCCCGAACGTGGCCCCGAAGGCGGGGTGGTTCCTCGGCAGTCCCAACCGGATCGTGGTCGAACGGATCGTGGAGGGCGAGGTGTCGGATCGAGAGTATCCCACGCTCGTCGACGAGGTCCGGATGGTGGCGGGGTCGGTGGGGCAGGCGTCGACGCTGGGTCGATCCCTGTCGTGGCAGACGACCTCGTCATCCGCGCAGGTAAACCGAGAAATCGGCCTCAGCGTCAACCCAGCCAACGGCCAAACCCGGATCCGGCTCGAGGAGCGACTGACCCCGATCGCCAGCGGGCTGTTCGGCGGGCTCATGGGCGGTTTCGGCGGGGTCTCGATCCCGCTCAGTATCATCCTCGGGGTCGAAGTCCTCCATGCCCCTTTCCTGATCCCGGTTTTCCTGGCGACGGGCATCGGGGGCGCCTGGCAGGTTGCCCGGACCGCGTTCAAGTCGACCCATGCCAAGCGCTTGGCCGAGTTGGAGACCCTGGCGGACCGACTGGCCGGCTATGTCCAGGAAACGATCCAGGCCGACCAGCAGCCGCGGTTGGGGCCCGGCCGGGGTCGCGGATCAGGCGGTCGACCGGCCAGTTGACGACGGGGCCGTAACTCCTTATCATTGTGGATCTTGAAGTGGAGCCCGAAAGGGCATCCCACCCCGAGCCGAATACGGTGACAGGGTCCAGGTCGGAGTCTCCGGCGCCGCAGGCGCTGCGGAGCCGTTTCTGGACACCCCGGTCATCCGGGGTGTTTTTGTTTGAGGTCGCCGATCGTTGGCGGCCGACTATTCAAGCCTGGAGGAAGTGCCGCTGAGTACGAACGAGCGCGAGCGACGGGTTCGGGTCAATCGGATGATTCGAATCAGCCCCGTCCGGGTCATCTCGGACGCTGGCGAGCAGTTGGGAGTGCTGGCGATCGAAGACGCGTTGGCCATGGCCGAGGAGCGCGGACTCGATCTGGTGGAAGTCGCCCCGATGGCGCGGCCGCCCGTGGTCAAGATCATGGACTACGGGAAGTACAAGTTCGAAGAGGCCAAGGCCGCCCGGGCCGCCAAGAAGAAGCAGCACGTGATCGAGGTCAAGGAAATCAAATTCCGGCCGGGTATCGACGATCACGACTTCGACTTCAAAGTCCGGCACATGCGCGAGTTCCTGACCGAAGGCAACAAGGTGAAGGTGACGATGATGTTCCGCGGGCGGCAGGTCACCCGACTCGATCTCGGTAAAGCCGTGCTCGACCGGGTGGCCGGGACCCTCGCGGATGTGGGGAAGGTGGAGTTCGACGCCCGGGTCGAAGGGCGGACCATGACGATGGTGCTGGCGCCGAAATAGCGCCGCCAGCGGACCGCCCGGGCCGACCGACCGGGCCGTCGCCACAGCGAGGGAGCAATGCCGAAGCAAAAGACCAAACGGGCCGCGATGAAGCGGTTTTCGTTCACCGGAAGTGGCAAGATCAAGCGGGCCAAAGCCAACCGCCGCCACATCCTGACCAAGAAGACGCGGAAGCGGAAGAACAAACTGGGCAAGCCGGCGCTGGTGAGCTCCGCCGATTTCAGGCGGGTCGAAAAGCTGCTCTTGGCCTAACGGGAGACCAACGATGCCTCGGGTAAAGAGTGGTGTCGCGCATCACGCGCGCAAGAAGAAGTACATGGAAGCGGCCAAGGGCGCGCGGGGCGGCCGGAGCAAGCTCTACAAGGCCGCCAAGGAAACCGTCGAACGGGCCATGCGGTACGCGTACCGCGACCGCCGCAAGAAAAAGGGCGAGTTCCGGACTCTCTGGATCACCCGCATCAACGCGGCGGCCCGGATTCACGACCTGTCGTACAACCGGTTCATGTCCGGCCTCAAGAAGGCCGGCGTCGAGATCGACCGGAAGATGCTGGCCGACCTGGCCGTGGCCGATGTCGATGCTTTTGCGCGCCTCGCGGAATTGGCCAAAGGGGCCGCCTGAGTCCACGATCGACCAAGCCTGATCGTACCGACTTCCCCCGCGGGCGCCCCATTCGGTGAACGCGGGGGTTTTCGTTGGGAGAAACCCTGATCGTCATGACTGCCATGGAATCGACCGGATATCCCGATCTCGACCTGCTGCTCGGCCGGCTGGCCGAGGTGCCAGGGCTCGACCCCGACCGCCTCGAGGCGGAACGGATCGGCGTGCTCGGCCGCAAGCAGGGGGCGCTCACCGCGCTCCTCAAGCGGCTGCCCGAGCTGCCGCCCGAAGACCGCAAGGCGTTCGGCGCCGCCGTCAACCGCGTCAAACAGGCGTTCGAGGCGGCGTTCGACGCCCGCACGGCTGAACTCGGGGCCACCCGCGGTGACCCCGCGGCCGGGCTCGATTTGACCATGCCGGGCCGGCGACGGTGGGTCGGCGCCGCCCACCCCGTGTCCCGCGTCATCGACGAGATCTGCGGCATCTTCGCCACCCTTGGCTTTGCGGTGGCGGTCGGCCCGGAGGTCGAGGACGAGTGGATGAACTTCTTCGCGCTCAACTTCCCGGAAAATCATCCGGCGCTCGACGCGCACGACACGTTGTTCGTGTCGGGGCCGCTGCCCGCCGCGCAGGGAGTCGGTGGCGCGGCCGGCGGGCGGCTGGTGCTCCGGACGCACACGTCGCCGGTCCAAGTCCGGACCATGCAGGCCGGTCCGCCACCCTACCGAGTGGTGATACCCGGCATGGTGTATCGGGCCGACCCGTTCGATCCGTCCCACGCGCCGGCGTTCGCGCAGATCGAGGGACTGGCCGTCGATGAGGGCATCGGGATGGTGGACCTCAAGGCAACCCTCACCGCGTTCGTCCGCCGGTTCTTCGGACCGACCACCAAGGTCCGGTTCCGGCCGTCGTATTTTCCGTTCACGGAGCCGTCGGCCGAGCTCGACGTCGAGTGCCAGCTGTGCCATGGCGCCGGGTGCCCGGCCTGCAAACAGACCGGCTGGATGGAGATCCTCGGGTGCGGGATGGTGCACCCCAACGTGCTGGTCAACGCGGGCGTCGACGCCGAGCGGTATTCCGGGTGGGCCTTCGGGATGGGTCCCGGCCGGGTGGCCATGAACCGGTTCGGCCTGCCGGACATCCGGTACCTCTATTCAGGAGACATGCGTCTTCTTCGCCAGTTCGGAGGGACCGACCGATGAACGTCTCCCGCCGCTGGCTCGAAGCCTTCCTGAACCGCCCGCTGGACACCCAGGATCTGGTGCCCCGCCTGGCCATGCTGGGCCTGCCCCCGGATCTGGTCGAACCGATCCACGCCCAACTGGCCCCGGTGGTGGTGGGCCAGGTGGCGGAGTTACGGGCCCATCCCAACGCGGACCGGCTTCACGTCTGCCAGGTCGACATCGGCAACGGGCAGCGCCGCCAGGTGGTGACCGGCGCCCCCAACGTGGCGTTAGGCGCCAAGTACCCGTTCGCGCCGATCGGGGTCACGCTGCCGATCGGCTTGACCCTCGAAAAGCGGAAGCTCCGGGGCGAAATCTCCGAGGGGATGCTCTGTTCGGCCGACGAACTCGGCCTTGGCACCGATCACGACGGGCTCTACACGCTCGAGACGGACGCGGCCCCGGGCACCCCGATCCTCCCGGTCCTCGGGATCGACGACGATCAGCTGGTCCTCGATGTCTCGCCGATGCGAGGCGACCTCCTCGGGCACAAGGGCGTGGCCCGGGAACTGGCCGCGTCGCTCAAGGTGCCGTTTCGGCTGCCGGCCATCCCGGGGGCCGATCCCGCGGCGTCCGGTCAGGCCGTCCGCAAAGTGGTGGGGCCGAGTGGGGCGCTGGCGCCTGGCGGCGGGGTCCCGTCCGGCCTCGAGGTGGCGATCGAACCGGGTTCGTCCTGTCGGCGGTTTACCGCCGCGATCATCGAGGGCGTGGCGGTAGGGCCGTCGCCCGCGTGGCTCGCGCGGCGGCTCGAGGCCGTGGGCCAGCGATCCATCAACAACGTGGTCGACGTCACCAACTACGCGATGTTCGAGTTGGGCCAGCCGCTCCACGCGTTCGACGGCGCTCGGCTCCGCGACCGCCGGCTCCTGGCCCGCCTGGCCCGCCCGGGGGAGCGGCTGCTCACCCTTGACGGCGTCGATCGGCCGCTCGATCCGACCATGACGGTGGTGGCGGACGGCGTCGGCGCGGTGGCGGTGGCCGGCATCATGGGCGGTGGCGACAGCGAGGTGCACGCCGGCACCACGACCATCGTGCTCGAGGTGGCGTGGTGGGATCCGGCGGCGACCCGGGGCACCCGGCGGGCCCTGGGTCTGGTGACCGAGGCGAGTCAGCGATTCGAGCGGGGCACTGACCTCTTCGGCCTCCCCGACGCGCTTCGCCGAGCGATCGATCTCATTCTCGCCGCGGCCGGCGGGCGGCTGGTGGACGCCATCGATGTCTGGCCGGATCCGGTGCATCCGCCGCGGATCTTCCTCCGCCAGTCGCGGGTGGCCCAGATCATCGGGGTCGACCTCCCCCTGGCGACGATCGAACAGGCGCTGGTGGCCATCGGATGCACCGTCCTGGCCAAGCCCGAGGACGGGCGGCTGGCCGTCGACGTTCCCGGATGGCGGCGGGACCTGACCACGGAAATCGACCTGGTCGAGGAAGTGGCCCGGGTTTACGGCTACGATCGCCTCCCCGACGCCCTGCGGCCGTTCCGGGTCGGAGGCCAGACCACCGCCCCCATCCACGAGGTGGCCGGCCTGGTCCGTCAGGGTTTGGTGGCCGAGGGGCTGTTCGAGGTGGTCCTGCTGCCGATCGGACCGGCCACCAGCGAGGCCGCCGTGCCCGTCCTGAACCCGTTGTCCGCAGACCACGGGTTCCTGCGGGAGCGTCTAGTCCCTGGGCTGGTTCGGCAGGTGGAACTCAATTGGGCGGCCCAGGTTCGGGACGTTCGGCTCTTCGAGATCGGGACCGGCTTCGCGCCGGGCGCCGATGGCCGTCCGGTGGAGACGGTGCGGGTGGCTGGCGTCGTGACCGGGGCTCGCGAGGTGCCGCACTGGACCTCCGGCGGTACCCCCGCGGATGTCGATTGGTGGGATCTCAAGGGGCTCTTTGCCCGGGTCGTGTCCCTGGCGAATCCCGGAGCGTCGGTGCAAGTTCAAGAGGGCCATTTGGTTGCGGTAGTCGATGGCGCCGTGGTCGGGCGGGCCGGCGGGATGTCCGCGGACGCGCCGCCGTGGGCGGGTCCGCTCTTCGCTTTCGAGGTTGACCTCGATCCGGCGAGCCGACCGGTGCCCGCCTTCGCGCCACCGCCCACCGTACCGGCCGCCACCCGCGATCTGGCGTTGGTGGTGCCGTGGTCGGTGGCCGCCGAGCGGGTCATGGCGGAGTGCCGCCGAGTCGGTGGGGCGCTGCTCGAATCGATCGAGCCGATCGACGAGTATCGCGGGGCCGGCCTGCCCGCGGACACCCGGAGCCTCGCCATCCGGCTGGTGTTCCGGGGACGGGACCGGACGCTCAAGGACACGGAAGTCGATCACGCGGTGACGCGGATGCGCGGAACCCTGGAGAAACAGCTTGGGGTCACCCTTCGTACCTGAACGGGCGCTGGCGGAATTGGAGCGGGTGGCCCGGCAGCTCGAGGACGAGCTGGCCGGCTGGCGCCGCCGTTGCCTCAAAGCCGAGACCGAGCTCGAGGAGACGAAGAACCGGGTCCCCGCGGTCACGACGGGTGATCTCAATCTCCTCCGCCAGCGGGTGGCGGAGGTCGAGACTGAGAACGAGCACTTGCGGGATCGGATCGGACACGCGCGGGAGCAGCTCGAGCAGCTCCGCACCCGACTCCGCTTCGTGGGTGAACAGGTCAGTGGAGATTCCCGATGACCGCGCCAAAACCGGTCGAGGTCGTCATCGGCGGGCTCCGATTGCTGATCAGTTCGGATCATTCGGCCGAATACACGGCTGAAGTAGCTGCTCATTTCGATCGGGCGGTTCAGAAGATCCGGGCCGCGCTGCCAACGGTCGACGCCCATCGGGCGGCGATTCTGGCGGGCTTCGCGGTCACCGATGAGTTGTTTCAGGCGCGTCAGGCCGCCGCCGTCACCGACCGGAGAGTCGAGGCGGTGGCGGAGCGGTTGACGCGATTGGTGAGCCCCAAAGAGTAGGGGTCGAGTCTCCGGACTCCGGCCCTCGGAGATACTACATGTCGGTCTTCGAATTGCTCCTCGCGGGTGGGGGAGTTGTCGCCGGTGCGGTGATCGCCTTGCTCGGATACGGGGCGATGCTCAGGTCGAAGGGGCGGGATGCGGCGGGGTTGCTCGAAACCGCCGAGCGGAACGCCAAGCAGGTCGTCGGTCGGGCCCGCGACGAGGCCGAGAAGGCCCGGGCCGCCGCGGTGGTCGAGGGCAAGATGGAGGCTCTCAAACTCCGGGAAGACGCCGAGAAGGACCTGACCCGACGGCGGGAGGAATCGGAGCGGTCGGAACGGCGGCTCGAAGAGCGGGAACGGGCCCTGACCCGGCGGAGCGAGGAACTCGACCGGCAGGCCAAGGCCGTGTCCGGTCAGCAGAGCGCCCTGGCTCAGAAGGAGCTTTCCCTCGACGGGCGCGCCAAGGAAGTCGATGCCCTGGTTCATGAGCAGCGGCAGCGGCTCGAGCGGATCGCGGGGTTGTCGGCCGAGGAGGCTCGGCGCGAGTTCTTCCAGCGGGTCGAGGACGAGGCGCGGGCCCAAGCGGCCGCGCTGGCGCGCGACATCAGAGACCAGGCCAAGAAGAACTCCGAACGCGAGGCCAAGCGGATCATCGCGATGTCGATCCAGCGGGTCGCGGCCGAGCATACGGCCGAGACCACGGTGGCGGCGGTGGCGCTCCCGAGCGACGAAATGAAGGGTCGGATCATCGGCCGCGAGGGCCGGAACATCCGCGCGTTCGAGATGGCCACCGGCGTCGACCTCATCATCGACGATACCCCCGACACCGTCATCGTCTCCTGCTTCGATCCGGTCCGCCGCGAAGTTGGCCGCCGGGCCCTCGAGGCGTTGATCACCGACGGCCGGATCCACCCCGGTCGGATCGAGGAGATCGTCAAGAAGATCCAGAAGGAACTCGAGGAGCAGCTGGTCGAGTTGGGCGAGCAGGCGGCCTACGAAACCGGCATCCACGGGCTCCATCCGGAAATGATCAAACTGATCGGCCGGATGCGATACCGGACCTCGTACGGCCAGAACATCTACGATCACTCGAAGGAAGTGTCGTGGATCGCCGGGATGATGGCGGCCGAACTTCACCTCGACGTCCAGCTGGCCAAGCGGGGCGGGCTCCTGCACGACGTCGGGAAGGTGCTGACCCACGAGAGCGAGGGCACCCACGTCCAGCTCGGCGTCGAGATGGCCACCAAGTACCGGGAAAACCCGCTCGTCATCAACTGCATCGCCGCGCATCACGACGACGTGCCCCACGAGACCGCGGAATCGGTGCTGGTCCAGGCCGCGGACGCGATCAGTGGCTCCCGCCCGGGCGCGCGGCGCGAGGCGTTCGAGACCTACGTCAAGCGGCTCACCAAGCTGGAGGAAATCGCCACCAGCTTCGAGGGCGTGGACAAGGTCAACGCCATTCAGGCGGGCCGCGAGGTCCGGGTCATCGTGGTGCCCGACAAGATCGACGACGCGAAGGCCCAGGAGTTGGCGGAGACGATCGCCAAGCGGATCGAGGGTGAACTCCAGTACCCCGGCCAGATCCGGGTCACCGTCATCCGGGAGACGCGCGCCATGGGGTTGGCCAAGTGAGCGCCCGTGTTCTCGACGGAACCCGACTGGCCGACGAGATCCGGCGCGATCTCGCCGTTGAGGTAGCCCAGCTCGTCGCGGGGGGTGTTCAACCGGGGCTGGCCGTGGTCATCGTTGGCGAGGACCCGGCCAGCAAGGTCTACGTGGCCAGCAAGGGCAAGGCGTGCCTCGAGGCCGGGATGCATTCCGAGACGATCCGGCTGCCCGTGGAAACCACGGAAGCGGACTTGCTCGCCACGGTCGATCGGCTCAACGCCGACCCGCGGATCCACGGGTTCCTGGTGCAGCTCCCGCTTCCGAAGCACATCAACAGCGAACGGGTGTTGCTCCGGATCAATCCGACCAAGGACGTCGATGGGTTCCACCCGATGAACGTCGGCCGGCTGTCGGTGGGCGATCAGACGGCGTTCCGTCCCGCCACGCCGTTCGGTGTCCAGCAGATGCTGATCCGGTCCGGGATCGACACGAAGGGCATGCACGCCGTCATCGTCGGGCGGTCCAACATCGTCGGCAAGCCGATGGCGAGTCTGCTGGTGCAGGACACTCCGGGTGGTAATTGCACCGTCACCATCTGTCACTCCCGCTCTCGCGATCTGCCCGCCATCACCCGGCTCGCGGACCTGCTGGTGGTCGCGATCGGGAAGCCCGAGTTCGTCACCGCCGACATGGTCAAGCCGGGCGCGGTGGTGATCGACGTGGGGATCAATCGGGTAACCGATCCCGCCGCCGCCAAGGGCTATCGGATCGTCGGCGACGTGGCCTATGCCCCGGTGGCCGAGGTGGCCAGCGCGATCACGCCGGTTCCCGGCGGGGTGGGGAAAATGACCATCGCGATGCTGCTGATGAATACCGTGCAGGCGGCCCGCCAGGCGCGCGGATCGTGAAACGAAGCCGGCAACCGGCGGCCGACGATCTGTTCGGCGACGGCACCGGCCCGGCACCCCGGTCGCCGGCGCGTCCGGCCGAACGGCCAGCGTATTCCGTTTCCCAACTCACTGGCGAACTCCGCGAACTCACCGAACGCGCCATCGGCCAGATCTGGGTCAAGGGCGAGATCCTCGGCCTCAAGGTCTACGAGCGCGGCCACTGGTACTTCGCGCTCAAGGATGAACAGGCCCAGGTCCGCTGCGTCATGTGGCAGAGTTATGCCCAACGGGTCCGGACGCCGCCCGCCGACGGGACCGAGGTGTATCTGCTCGGGACGCCCACCGTCTGGGCCGCCAAGGGAGAACTCCGGCTCAGCGCGGTGACGTTGCTCCCGACCAGTGGGGTCGGCCTGCAACAGCTGGCGTTCGAGCGAACCCGCGAGGTGCTCGAGCGGGACGGTCTGCTCGATCCGACCCGGAAACGGCCGCTGCCGGAGTTTCCTCGCACCCTGGCGGTGGTCACCAGCCCTGATGGCGTGGTTCTCCACGACATCGTGACGGTGGCCCGGCGCCGCTGGCCGGCGGTCCGGATCATCCTGGTACCCGCCCGGGTCCAGGGCGACGATGCGGTCGACGAACTGGTCGAGGCGCTTGGCCTGGTCAACCGGCTTCCGGACCTCGACCTCTGCATCGTGGCCCGTGGCGGCGGTGCCCGGGAC
>CADEGB010000015.1:5248-28602 GCA_902826755.1 uncultured Gemmatimonadota bacterium | reverse complement strand
GCCGTCGTTCTTCAGGAATTGATCGAAGAACGCGAACATGATTTCGCGGTAGGGCAGGCGGGCATCACCCATGTCCCGTTCGCCGACCACGGTGTGCTCGGTGGCTCGGGTATAGCCACAGTGCGCCACCGGTGCGACGATGGCCCACTGCTGGTCGGCCGCGGCGCCCCGAGCGGTCTTCCGGACGTGGTTGTACATCGCGAGGTTCGGCCCCACCGACACGTCGTACCAGGACATGAACCAGAGGCCGGGGATGTCGATCGGCATGGTTTCGTGCCAGAGGCCGCCCTTGTACCAGGCCGGGTCGTTCGGCGTCCGTTTGATCATGGCCCCTCCCGTCGGCACCGGCATGGAGTCCGCAAAGATGCCGTTGGGGCCGTCGAGATTCTTGAGTAAGTCCTTGACCGGGAGGTGCCAGAACGCCTTGGCCCAGTCGACGGGCGGAGCCTGCTCGGCCAGGTCGAACGACTTCGAGACCCGGATCAGATCGGCCTGCGAGGTGTTCGGGGGGAACATGGGCCGGACCTGGTTCTGCTCACCCATGAGCCAGTCGATGAAGAGCATCTGGACGGCGCCGCCCCGATACCAGTTTCCCATCTCGTAGTACGGCCCGACCTTGCCCACGCCAGCGCCGAAGCCCTCGATGTTCATGGCGGCAAAACCGGGATTGCCGAGGGCGGCCACCGCCGGCTGCCACTCGGCCGTGGACGAGCAGCCCGTGGCGCCGATCTTCCCGTTGGACCACGGCTGACTCCGGAGATAGTTGAGCTCGTCCTCGCCGTCGGTGACCGGGGCGCCAAGGATGTCGTAGTTCCCTTCGGCAAAGAAATGACCCCGCTCCTGCATGTCGACCCAGGCGTAGCCGCGCTTGATCGCCTCGACGATGTGCGACATGTCGCTCGGCACGCCGTTGCGGACGTCCCAGAAATTGAAGTTGTACGGCGTTCGGACCCAGATGGCGGGGTATTTCCGGGTCCGATCCTTCGGGTAGTAGATGTCGGCGGGGATTCGGATCCCGTCACGCATCCGGATCATGACTTTGCGGTCGACCACGGCGATCGACTGGAGTTCGTTTTCGGCGGCCCAGCGGCGGGCCTTGACGCTGTCGGGCAGGGGGCCTCGCTGGGCCAACGCGGCCTCGCGGCCGCCAGCCCAGAGGAAGGCAACGAGGAAGACGACACGGGCGGTACGGAACATAGGTTGCTCCGAGGGATGAAAGGGGCACACGTTAGCGACGGGCGGCGGCGGCCACCAGACTGACTACTTCGCGGCGCCTCCCACCCGGGTCAGCACCTGATCCAGCATGGCCACCAGGGAATCTCGGCTGTAGCTGTAGCGGTGTCCTTGATTCAGCTGCGCCGCCACCAACAGCACCTTTCGGATCGTGAGATCGGCCTGCCGCTGGTTGGGGACGACGAGGTACCGCAGCTTCGGGTTTGGATCCGACAGGGCGTGCCAGGTGGCCTCGGCCACGTCATCCGGCTCCGGATCGTTCGACCCGAGGGCCGCGCCATCCTGGAACCGTTTCATTTCCTGCTGGAATGCGGAGGCGTCGTAGCTCTTGCCCCTGGCGCGCATCCGCGCCTGGAGCGTCGTGCCGATCTCCGACTTGTAGTTCCCGGGCTCGACCACGCTGACCTTGACGCCGAACCGGGACATCTCCGCCGCGAGCGCGTCGGTGAACGCCTCGACCGCGTGCTTGCTCATGCTGTACGGCCCCGAGAGCGGCCCGGCCACGAACCCGGACAGCGACCCCGTGGTGACAATCCGTCCCTTCGACGCGATCAACATCCGGCTGAACGCCTTGGTAACCCGATAGGGCCCCATGACGTTGACGTCCATCTGGAACGCGAGGTCCTGCTCGTCGATCTCGATCAGCGGCTCGATGACCGCGACCCCGGCGTTGTTGACGAGACCATGGAGACCGCGGCCAGCCTTCTCGACGGTGGTGACGGCCGCGGCGATCTCGGCCGGGATGGTCACGTCGAGGCGGATCCCCTGGACGTTGGGGATCCGGCTCAAGGCGGCGATGTCCTCGGGTTTCCGCGCGCCCGCGTAGACGAAGTAGCCCCGGGTGGCCAGCAACTCCGTGATCTTCCGGCCGATCCCGGTGCTGGCCCCGGTGACGAGGACGGCCTGCCGTGCCGCCGGCTGCGCCAGGAGCGGGACCGACAGGCAGATGGTCAGGACGGCGGCCAGCAGGACACCGGCGGGGGAGCGACGCATGAGTTTCCTCGGGAGAATGGGCATCTGGTCCTACGAGTAGGGTGGAACGGAGATTCTTACCCGACCGCCGGCGCCGCCGCCCGGCCATACCGCCGGCGGAGCGAGGCCAACAGCGGTCCCGGGGTGGGCGGGCTCCCGGTGGCCCGTTCGACGAGTTCGGCCGCGGACCACCGCTGGCCCCGACGGTGGACCCGGTCGCGGAGCCAGCCCAGCAACCCGCTGAAGTCGCCCTCGGCAAAGGCGCCCTCCAGATCGCCGAGGTCTTTCTCCGCCCGATCGTACAACTGGGCCGCATAGACGTTGCCCAGCGCATAGGTGGGGAAGTAGCCGATCATCCCCTCCGACCAGTGACCGTCCTGAAGGCATCCCTCGGCGTCGTCCTTGGGCGTGACGCCGAGGTACCGCCGATAGGCTTCGTTCCAGGCCCCGGGAAGATCGCGCACCGGGAGATCGCCCGAGAGCATGGCCTGCTCCAACTCGGTCCGGATCACGATGTGGAGGTTGTAGCTCACCTCGTCCGCCCGACCCCGATTGGCCCCCGGAGCCACCCGGTTGATGACCTGACGGAAGGTGTCGAGCGAGATGTCGTGGAGCGCCTCGTGAAAGACATTCTTGAGCCGCGGAAAGAACTGCTTCCAGAACCCGAGACTCCGGCCCACCATGTTCTCCCAGAGCCGCGACTGCGATTCGTGGAGGCCGAGCGAGGGGGCTTCGCCCATCGGGGCACCGTAGTGGGCGGGGTCGAGCCCCTGGTCGTAGAGCCCGTGACCGACTTCGTGGAGCAGCACGAAGAAACCAAGGGCAAAGTTGCGCCGGTGCCAGCGGACGGCGATCCGGATGTCGCCGGGGCCGAGAGTGGTGCAGAACGGATGGTGGGCCACGTCGATCCGGCCCCGCTCGAGATCGAAGCCTAACGTCGAGGCCACCGCCTCGCCGAAGAGCTTCTGCCGGTCGATCGGAAACTCGCGGCGGAGCACGTGCGCCGGGACGGACGCCGGGGTGGTGAGTTCGGCCACCAGCGGCACCAGGTCGCGCTTGAGCCCGTCGAGGAGGGCGGTGACGCGGCTGGTGGTCATCCCCGGCTCGTAGTCCTCGAGCATCGCGTCGTAGCGGGTCTCGGCAAAGCCGACCGCGTCGGCCTCGTCCCGCGCCAGGGCCATGATCCGCTCGAGCCACGGGGCAAACGGCGTGAAGTCGCGGGCCTCCCGGGCATCGACCCAGGCCTGGGCCGCCATCGTGGCCACCCGGGCGCTTTCTTCCACCAGCGCCTTCGGGAGCCGCCGCTCCCGCTCGTATTCCCGGCGTAGTTCCCGGACGTTGACGGCCGCCGGACTCTCCGGATCCGCCACCAGGTCCGACCCTTCGACCCGACCGAGCAGGTCGCCAAACCGGGGATCCGAGCCGCGGTCGTGGAGGATCCCGGCCATGAGCGCCATCTGCTCGGCCCGGTTCTCGAGACCGCCCCGGGGCATGAACGTCTCTTCATCCCATTCCAACAGATCCGAACACGACGCGAGGACAGTTTCTTCGCGAGCGAGCCGGATCAGTTCCTGATAGGCGTGGTCTGGGCGCATCGATCGATTCGACGAGGGAATTGCCCTAACAATACAGCGAAGGGCCATCCCCGGTACCCTCTCCGTCCAAGGCCCCCATGCTCACGCCATCGGAAGAAGTGGGACTCGCCGGCCATCGACTGGCGCGCCGGATCCAGCGCGCGCTCGAGTCGATTCCGAACGACGAGATGATGGCGTTGCTCCGCTCGATCCACGAGCTGGCCACTGACCGTCATCTCAGCTACCAGCGGGAGGGCGCCACCGAAACGATCCGCCTCCTGGCCTGCCCCATAACCCTCCGTTCGGATCAGCTGGCGTATCTGCATTACGTCTCGCTCACCGTTCTCAATTGCATCCGACGGCTCCCCGACTTCTACTTTGCCGACCCGACGGTCCGGGAGATCCTTAAGGTCACCTCCGAGGAAGAGCGGTGGCTACTCGACTGCTGGACGCCGGCGCATCGGGAGGCCAACCCGATTTTTTCGCGGCTCGATGCCGTCGTGGACTTTCCGAGCGCCAACTGGAAGGACAGCCTCCGGTTTCTGGAACCCAATCTCACCGGCATCGGGGGCGTTCACCTGGCACCGACCTCCGACCGGGTCCTGGCCGACCTGCTGGTGCCGGCGCTCCGGGCTCGCGACCCACGGATCCGGCTCCAATTGGGCCCCGACATCCGTGAGTTGCTGCTCCAGGACATGATGGAGCACCTGGAGGCGATCGGGCGGCCCGAAGGGCAGATCGTCCTCCTCGACCCCAAATACGAAACCGAGGGGCCCGACGAGCCCGAGGCGCTGGCTCGCTATTACCAGGAACGGCACGGGATCCGAGTGCTCCACGCCGACCCCGCCGAGCTTCGGCTGGTGGACGGCGAGGTGTTCTATCAGGACGCCCGGGTCGACCTCGGCTATCGCGACTACGGCGTCCTCGACCTCTTCGATCTGGCCGAGGAGGGGGTCGACGTCGCGCCGATGCGGGCGCTCTTTGCCGGAAACCGGATGATCTCGTCGATTGCCGCGGAGCTGGATCAGAAGAGCTGTTGGGAGGTATTCACCGACCCGGAGCTCGTGCAGCGGTATTTCAGCGCCGAGGAGCGCCAGGTCCTTCGCCGCCACATCCCGTGGACCCGGGTCGTGGCGGATCGGCGCACCACGGATCCGAACGGGAGCCGGATCGAACTGTTGGACTACCTCCTGACGGAACGGGAAACCCTGGTGCTCAAGCCCAACCGCTCCTACGGCGGAGAAGGCGTGACGGTCGGATCCTCCACCACCGAGACCGACTGGGACGCGGTCATTCAGACCGCCCTGGCCGACGAGGATCGATGGGTGGTGCAGCAACTGGTGACGCTGCCGGTACAGGAGTTCCCGGTGGCCGACGGGGAGGGCCGGATTCACAACGAACCGTTCTACGTGGTGATGGGATTCGTGCCGAGCCGCTACGGCCTCGGCCTGGTGGCGCGCGCGTCGCAGAAGCAGGTGGTCAACGTGGCGATGCACGGCGGCGAATGTGCCGTGATGCTGAGCGCATCGGCCGTGGCCGGCTGATCGATCCGATCGGCTTCGATTCCGAGCAAACGGAGAAGCGGGGTGGCCGGTCGAGCGCCACCCCGTCTGGGGGAGGGAGTGAAAGCGCGAACCCGTCAGGGCATCGCCATGGCCACGTGGCCACCGACGATGGCGGGATTCGCATCGGCCGAGGCGGGCGCCTTGGCCTGGGTGTTACCCGCGCTGGCGGCTTTGGGCGGCACCGGCGCGAAGAGGATGTACGGCGTGGTCGGCTCCTGATCGGGCCCGATGGCCGGCTCCGCGGGCCGTCCCTTGGCACCGAGCTTCCGCAGATAGGCGTGGATCGCGGCCAGATCGCGATCCGACATCGCATGGAGCGAGAACCAGGGCATCGGCGGACGATCATTCCGGGCCCGGATCATCGCGACCCACTCCTTGGCCCCGAGGTGGGCGGCCGACAGCCGGAGATTAGCCGGATACGTGGTTCCCCAGGGGCCTCGGAAACCAACCGGCGACCCCATCAGGCGCTCCCCGTCCGGCAGGGTCCCGCCCGATTCAGGCCACCCCGGCGTGTGGCAATCATCGCAGCTCCCGGCCCGCACCAGGTACGCCCCGGCCTCCTCGGGAGTTCGGGCCTCGACGTACGGCGCCTCGCCTCCAGCCGGGGTCTCGGCGCGGGCACCGACGCAGGCGGTGGCGAGCGCCCCGGCGGCCACGACGGCCAGCAGGGTCGGGATCGGAGTGGCGGAGCGAGTGGCTGACATCGGACACCTCCTGGGGTTCGAGACCGTCATCTGATCGACGATTCGAACCTAGGAAGCGGGGATTACGGGCCGATTACCCGGGGCGGCGGGGGACTTACAAGCGGATTACCGGCGGCCGGAAGCGAGGCTGGTCACACCGGGCCGCCCGCCTGGATGGCTTCGTACAACTCGCGGGTCTCCTCGTCCGGCTCGGTGTCGAGTTCGCGAGCCACCAACTGGCTCAGTTGCTGGTAAAGGCGGATTGCCTGGGGGCGCTCGCCGGCCCGGGCCAGCGCCGTCATCCGAATCCGCCAGGCCGTTTCGTTGAGTTCGTCCCGAGCCAGGATCCGACTGGCGAGTCGATCGGCGTCCGGATGACGACCCTGGCCGAGGTACCAATGCGCCAAGGCCACGCCGCCGTCCACGAAGATCCGCTCCAGCCGGCCCCGCAACTCGAGCGACCAGTCCCCGAACGACTCCCCCTCGAGAAACGGCCCCCGGTAGCCCGCCAGGGCGGTCTCGAGGCGGCCCGCGGCACCGGCTTCGCCTCGGGCCAGCGCTGCTATCGCGGCCGGCACCTCGCTCTCAAACCGGGCGGCGTCGAAAGCCACCCGGATGGTGGGCAGCAGCCGGTACCGGTCACCCTCGACCTCGACCCATTCGGCCTGGCCGAGGGCTCGGCGGAGGCGATGGAGGGTGACGTGAAACGCGTTCCGGAGTTGGGCCGGGGTGGCCTCCGGCCACAACGCCTGGCCCACCTGGTCCTTGGTGACCCCGCGCGGATGGGTCAGCAGATGGACGAGCAGCTCCCGCGCGCGCGCCGAACCCCAGGCCGCCGGCTCGATCGGATCGCCAGCCCGGCGAACGGTCAGACCGCCAAGGGTGTCCACGGTCAGATCGGGCGGGGCGCTCCCTACGGGGGTTGCCGCAGCGGGTTCGACCACCGCGGCCGGGGCGGAGGCCGGCCCGGTGCGCTCGAGCGCCGACTCGATGGCCGCGTCCCGCCCGGTAGCCCGGCCGGCGGCCCAGACCGCGTCCCACCGACTGCCTAACGCCAGCTTGAGGCCGGCCACCACCGGTTCCAGGAAGACCCGCTCCGGCTCCCAGAGCGCGTGGGCAATCCGCTCCCGGTGGGCCTGGGCCGCGCCAAGGAGGCGGGCGGCCCGCTCGGGGTCGGAACCCGCCACGCAGGCCGCCACCCCCTCGAGCCCCTTGGCGATGCCCCAGCCGTCGGCCACCGCGCGGTGGAGCACGAGCGCCTCCCGGAACGCCGCCAAGGCCTCCTCCCGCCGGCCGAGGGAGTGGAGCAGCACGCCGAGACCGGTGAGCCCGTGACCGGCGCCGGGCAGATGATCGAGCGATCGGCTGATCGCGATCTCCGCTCGGAAGCACGCCTCGGCCCCCTCGATGTCGCCCGAGGCCTGGAGGCAGATCCCCTGGAAGTGGAGGGCGATCCCGGGCAGCACGGTGGCGCTGTGCTCCCGGGCCAGCGGAATCGCCCGGCTCAGATCGAGCACGGCGGCCGCCACCTGACCGGTGATGGTCTGCACCGCTCCCCGGAGCGTCAGGGCGTAGGCCACCAATTCCGGTTCCTCTTCCGGTTCGAGCATCGCCAGCGCGGTGTTCGCATGCGCGATCGACTGATCGAGTTGCCCCTGCCACACGTTCAGGTGCGCAAACGCCAGGATGGCCCGGATCCGCACCAGCGCCGGCACCACGACCGGGCGATCCAGCAGCGCCACCATGCGAAGGGCTTCCTCGAACGGACCGCGCGACCACCAGAGCCAGTGAAGCGCCCACGAGAGGCGCAGCCCCGATTCGACCCGACTATCCGCCTGCATGGCCCACTCGGCGGTGGCCGCGAAGTTGGGGATTTCGGGAATGAGCCGGGCCATCCAGGTCGGGTTGTGGATCCCGCCGAAGATCGAGGGGGCGGCCGTTTCCGCCATCGCCAGGAAGAACTCGGCATGGCGGCCGCGGATCGACTCGGTCTCCGCCGCCTCGGTCAGTCGCTCGAGCCCGTATTGGCGGACGGTTTCGAGGAGGCGGTAACGGGGATTGCCGGCGGGGGTGTCGAGCACCACCAGCGACTTGTCGACCAACGCCGCGAGGAGATCGAGCACTTCGAGCGAGTCGAGTGGTTCGGCGCTGGCCACCCCTTCGGCGGCTTCGATGGTGAAGCCCCCCACGAAGATCGCGAGCCGACGGAGGAGCGTCTGCTCCCGATCGCTGAGGAGCCCGTAACTCCAGTCGAGCGTCCCCCGGATGGTCCGATGCCGGGGAATGGCGGTCCGGCTTCCGGCGCTGAGGAGCCGAAGGGCGTTGCCGAGGCGTTCGGCAATCTGTTCGAGCGAAAGGACCCTGACCCGCGCCGCCGCGAGTTCGATGGCGAGCGGGATCCCGTCGAGCCGCTGGCAGATTTCCCGGAGCAGGGCGGCGTTCTGTTCGGTCATCTCGAACGACGGCAGCACCGAGCGACCCCGGGCCACGAACAGCTCCACCGCCTCCTCGTCCGAGAGCGGCGGGACCAGCCAGGCCGTTTCGGCCGGGACACCGAGGGCTTCGCGGCTGGTGGCCATGATGGTGAGGCCGGGGCAGGCTCGGAGCAGCTCCTCGGCCACCCCCGCGGCCGCATCGACCAGATGTTCGCAGCTGTCGAGGACGAGCACGAGCCGTCCGTGGCCGATCTCCTGCTCCACCAGCGCGAGCGCGGGCCCGGAGGCCGGTTCGACCACCCCGAACACCTCGGCGATCGGGGCCATGACCTTGGCCGGTTCGTTGACGGCGGAGAGGTCGGCCCAGAGGATCGCGCCCCCGGCCGTTTCGATCCGACCCGCGACCTCCCGCGCCAGGCGCGTCTTGCCGCTCCCCCCCGCGCCGGTCAACGTGAGCAGGCGGGTCGTTTCGAGCAACCGGGCCACGGCCGACACTTCCCGAACCCGGCCGACGAATTGGCTCAGGGGAGCGGGCGGGAGCCTCGGCCCCGCCGGGGAACTGGAAGGGGTTGAGCGGTTCATGGTCTGGATGGAGAAGTTACGCTGGCGCGCCGGGGGCTCAACCGGCACAGCCCGGAGATCGCCCGAAACCGAGGGTTCGGCGTCCGAGGACCGGGCGATCCGCGTCCGGCTGCAACCGGCCGGCAGCGGGGCCGCTCAGTCGTTGGAACAGAATGGTTTGTAGGTCGGTTTCCGGCTTGATCCGGGTGGGGGGTGCCGTCTATATTGCGACCACTCGATGGGTCAGGGTTTCGGGCCCGTCTCTCCGCACCCCCAAACCGGTCGTCAGTCATGAGCGCACCCAATTCGCGCGAGCGGATCCTGCCCCGTCCGATCGAAGAGGAGATGAAGCAGAGCTTCATCAACTATTCGATGAGCGTCATCGTGTCCCGGGCGTTGCCGGACGTGCGCGACGGCCTCAAGCCCGTGCACCGGCGGATCCTGAACGCCATGAACGAGCTCGGGCTGGTGCCCGGGCGGCCGTACAAGAAATCGGCCACGGTGGTGGGCGAGGTGTTAGGCAAGTACCACCCGCACGGCGACTCGCCGGTCTACGAGGCGCTGGTCCGGATGGTCCAGGACTTCTCGCTCCGGTACCCGTTGGTCGACGGCCAGGGCAACTTCGGCTCGGTCGACGGCGATCCCGCGGCGGCCTATCGGTACACCGAAGCCCGGCTGACCCGGGTGGCGGTGGCCATGCTCGAGGACATCGACAAAGCCACGGTCGATTTCCAGCCGAACTTCGACGACCGGCTCCTCGAGCCGACGGTGCTCCCGTCGAAGATCCCGAATCTCCTGGTCAACGGGTCGAGCGGCATCGCCGTCGGGATGGCCACCAACATCCCGCCCCACAACCTCCGCGAAATCTGTTCGGCGGTGCAGCTCCTGGTCGACAATCCGGAGGCGGGCATCACGGACTTGACCAAACTGGTCAAGGGCCCCGACTTCCCGACCGGCGGCTACATCTACGGGATCCAGGGCATCAAGGAGGCCTACGAGACCGGCCGCGGCAAGATCGTGATGCGGGCCCGGGCCCAGATCGAGGAGAAGGAGTCGAGCGGCAAGGCCGCGATCGTCGTCACCGAGCTGCCGTACCAGGTCAACAAGGCCACCCTGGCCAAGTCGATCGCCGACCTGGTGGTCGACAAGCGGCTCGAGGGCATCTCGGCGGTCCGGGACGAATCCGACCGCGACGGGATGCGGCTCGTCATCGAGCTCAAGCGGGACGCCATCGCCCACGTGGTGCTGAACCAGCTCTACAAGCACACCACGATGCAGTCCACCTTCGGCGTCATCAACCTGGCCCTGGTCAAAGGCCAGCCCAAGGTGATGAACCTGAAGGAACTGCTCCAGCACTTCATCGAGCACCGGCACGAGATCATCGTCCGACGGACCCAGTACGACCTCGACCAGGCCCAGGCCCGGGAACACATCCTGGAAGGCCTCAAGATCGCGGTCGACAACATCGACGAAGTGGTCCAGATCATCCGGAGCTCCAAGGACGTCGAGGAAGCGGACGAGCGGCTCCGGAAGCGGTTCAAGCTCTCCGAAAAACAGAGCGAAGCGATCCTCAACATGCGGCTCGCCAAGCTCACCGGCCTCGAGATCGACAAGCTCGAAGCCGAACTGAAGGAAGTCCGGGCCATCATCGCCGAGCTGAAGAGCATCCTGGCGTCGAAGTCGCGGCGGATGAAGATCCTCAAGGACGAGATGGACGAAGTCGCCAAGGCGTACGGCGACGACCGCCGGACCGAGATCATCCCCGACCAGAGCGAGTTCTCGGTCGAGGATCTGATCGTCGAAGAGGACATGGTCATCACCATTTCCCACACCGGCTACATCAAGCGAACCCCGGTGTCGACCTACCGCCGGCAGCGCCGCGGCGGGAAAGGCCTGACCGGGGCCACGACCAAGGAAGACGACTGGATCGAGCACCTGTTCATCGCCTCGACCCACGATTACGTGATGTTCTTCTCGAACAAGGGCCAGGTGTACTGGCTCAAGGTCCACGAGATTCCCCAGGGCGGCCGCGCCACCCGGGGTAAGCCGATCGTCCAGTGCATCGCGGTCCGGCCCGACGAGCACATCACCGCCCTGGTCCCGGTCCGGGAGTTCAGCGATTCCAAGTGGCTCATGTTCGCCACCCAGAACGGGACCGTGAAGAAGTCGGTGCTCTCCGACTACGGGAATCCGCGGTCGAACGGGATCATCGCCATCAACATCGAGGATGGCGACGAACTGATCGACGTCCAGTTGACCGACGGTAACAACGACGTGGTCCTGGCCACCAAGGGCGGAATGAGCATCCGGTTCCACGAGAGCGACGTCCGCCAGATGGGCCGCGCCACCGGCGGCGTCAAGGGCATCGAACTCGACTCCGGCGACCGGGTCATCGGGATGGTCATCATCCGGCGCGACGCCACCCTGCTGGTGGTGTCCGAAAAGGGCTACGGGAAGCGGTCGGAACTCGCTGACTACCGGGTCCAGAAGCGCGGCGGCAAGGGGATCATCACCTTCCATAACACCGAAAAGACCGGCGACTGCATCGCGCTCAAGGAAGTGCAGCCGCAGGACGAGTTGATGATGATCACCAAGAGCGGCGTCATCATCCGGGTGCCGGTCGACGGGATTCGGGTCATCGGCCGGAACACCCAGGGCGTCCGGGTCATGAACCTCGACGGCGCCGACACGATCGTGGCGGTGGCCCGGGTGGTGAAGGAAGACGAGGAAGGCGCCGAGGGCGAGAGCGAACCGGCCGAGGCCGAGGAGTAGCGCATGACGGCGACGGCAGTTCCGACCATTACCAAGGACGACCTGGCCCGGACGGCCGCCGCCCTCCGTGACTTCGCGGTCCGGACCCCGCTGGTCGAATCGGCGGAGTTGTCCCGTCGGTTCGGGGCGCCGGTCTGGGTCAAGTGCGAGCATCACCAGCCGATCGGCGCCTTCAAACTGCGGGGCGCCTACACGGCCATCTCGCGGTTGGCGCCCGAGGTCCGCGCCCGTGGCATCATCACCCACTCGAGCGGCAACCACGGCCAGGCGGTGGCATACGTCGCCAAGCACTTCGGGGTCCGGGCGGTCATCGTCATGCCCGAGACCGCGCCCCAGGTCAAAGTCGACGGAATCCGTCGCCATGGAGCCGAGATCGTCTTCACCACCAAGAAGGAACGGGAGCGGAAGGCCCAGGAACTGATCGACCGCGACGGCCTGGTCATGGTGGCCCCCTACGACAACCTCGACGTGATCATGGGCCAGGGCACCTGCGCCTTCGAGATCCTCGAGGATCAGCCTGGCGTGGGCACCATGATCGTGCCGATCGGCGGGGGCGGAATGCTGGCCGGGACCTGCGCTGCGGTGGCCGCCATCAAGCCGTCGGTTGCGGTCTGGGCCGTCGAACCGGCCCTGTCGCCCAAGCTCTCGGCGGCGCTCCAGGCGGGCCACCCGGTCCCCTTCGAACCGGTTGACACCCTGGCCGACGGGCTGGTGCCGCCGTCCACCGGCAAGATCACCTTCGAGTACATCCGCCCCGTGGTGCGGGGCGCGGTGACCCTCACCGAGGACGAGATCGCCGCCGGGGTCCGGTTCCTGTTCCACTCGATGGGCCTGCGGGTCGAACCGTCGGGCGCCACGCCGGTGGCCGCGCTGCTGGCCGGCAAGGTCGTCCCCAACGGACCGACCGCCTGCATCCTGACCGGGGGCAACGTCGACCCCGCCGTCTTTGCCAGGCTGGTGGCCTGATGCGGCTATGACCCGCGGTTCGCACGTCCTGATCGTCGACGACGACGAATCCCTGAACCGCTCCCTCAGCTCGATCCTCGGCGCCGAGGGCTACCGGATCTCGAGCCGCGACACGGCGGTCGACCTGATCGACACGCTCAACCAGGACACCGTCGACCTCCTGATTCTCGACATCGGCCTCCCCGGCGTGGACGGCCTCTCCGCCCTCGACACCGTCAAACGTCACCCGGTCCATCGCGACCTCCCGATCCTGATTCTGTCCGGCGCGCCCGCCGGCGAGGCCTCGGTCGAAGCACTCGGCCTCGGCGCCGCCGATTTCGTCACCAAGCCGTTCCGGCTCGACGATTTCCTCGCTCGGATCCGGGCCCATCTGCGCGCCGGACGGGAGCTCACCGAAGCCCGCAGCGCCGCGCGGTCGGAGGCGGAGTTGACGGCGCTCCTCAAGGAGGCCAGCTCCGCCGCCTCGCCGGCGGAGATCTTCCAGGCGCTGGTCCGGCGGATCGCCAACGGGCTCAAGATCTCCCGCTGCTCGATCGTGCTCGACGACGAAAACGGCGAGACGGCCACGGTGGTCTCGGCCTTCGAGAGCCCGAGCCTCCGCCACCTGACGATCGAGCTCCGTCGTTATCCCGAGTTGCTCGGCCCGATGGTGACCCTCGCGCCACTCCTCATCACCGACGTCGGCGACGACCCGATCTTCGCCTCGGTCCGCGAATTGTGGCGGATCGAGGGCCGGCTGGTGCCAACCACGTCGGTGGCGGTGGTGCCGTTCCGGATCAAGGCGCACCGACCCGGCGCCTTCTATCTCCGGACCGCCGGCGACGACGACCGCCTGGCCCCGGCGGACCTCGACTTTGCGGTCCGGGTCATCGAGGCGGCCAACCCGGTGCTCGACCGGGCCTACGATTTCGAGGAAGCGCTCCGCCGCCAGGACGAGATGCGCCAACTCGCCGAGACCGACCCGCTCACCGGCCTGTTCAACCGCCGGGCACTCCGGGAACGGCTGGAACGGGAAATTTCCCGGGCCGAGCGGAACAACACGGTGATGAGCTGTCTGATGCTCGACATCGACCTCTTCAAGCGGCTCAACGACACCTACGGACACGAACTGGGCGATCGAGTCCTGGTCCAGCTTGCCGACCTCCTCCGGCGGGAACAGCGCGCCATGGACGTCCTGGCCCGGCTGGGCGGCGAGGAGTTCGTGGTGGTGCTCCCGGAGACCGGGATGCGGGGCGCCCGGATCTACGCCGAACGGATTCTCCGGAAGGTCGGCGCCGCCACCCTCGGCACCGCCCAGCATCCGGTCCAGATCACCGTCAGCATCGGCATCGCCACTTTCCCGGACGAACGGGTGACCGACACCGATTCCCTTCTCCGGCTGGCGGATACCAATCTCCTGCGAGCCAAGGCGGACGGCCGCAACCGGTATCGGGATTGAGTGACCTGAAGTGCCCGCGCTGCGGGTCCGTCTACCAACCGCCCGCGCGGTTCTGCATCAAGGACGGATTTCCGTTGGTATCCGGCGCCGATCCGGGCCGGGGTTCGCCGGCGCTGCACCGCTCCACCGAGCAGCCGCTGGCGGCCGACCAGCGGGCGGTGGCGGAACCGGCCTCCGCGCTCCAGGGGCGGATCATCGATGGACGGTACGCGATCGAGCGGCGGGTCGGTGAGGGTGGGATGGCCTACGTCTATCGGGCCATGGACCGCGAGACCCGCCAGCCCGTCGCGATCAAGGTCCTGATGAGCCGGCTCGCCACCGACGCCGAGTCGGTGGCCCGCCTGAAACGCGAGGCCAACCTCGCCATGAAGCTCAACCATCCCAACTGCTGCGGGATCCTCGCCTACGGCGAGGCGGCCGGCCTCCCCTACCTCGTGATGCCGTTCCTCGAGGGCGAAACCCTCTCCGTCCGGGAAAACCGGACCGGGCCGATGCCGGTCGCGCAGGCCATCCCGATCCTGATCCAGCTCTGCCACGGGCTCCAGCACGCCCACGACCAGGGCGTCCTCCATCGCGACCTCAAGCCCGAGAACGTGATGCTGGTGCCCGAGCCGAACCGGGAGCGGGCGGTGGTCATGGACTTCGGACTCGCCAAGGAACGGATCAGCGGCGGCGAACTCACCAAGTTGACCCAGACCGGCATCGTCCTCGGCACCCCCGAGTTCATGAGCCCAGAGCAGATCCGGGGCAAGTCCATCGATCAGCGGAGCGACATCTATGCGCTGGCGGTGCTGGCCTTCGAGCTGCTGACCGGGGAGCTTCCGTTCGAGGGCGCCAACGCCCAGGAGACGATGCTGAACCACCTGGCGGGCCGGCCCCGGCGGATCCGGACCGTCCTGGCGTCGATTCCCGAGCCGCTCGAGCAGGTCATCGAGCGCTGCCTCAAGATCGACCCCGCCGATCGCTACCCCACCATGGCCGACCTGGCCGCGGCCCTCGAGCGCATCAAGCGCTGACCGCTCAGTCGGCCTTCGATCCGGTCGCGATCAGCGCGGGCGAGTCGAACCGGACCGTGCCGTCCGGATCGCGGAACGGGTTCATCACCACCTCCGCCTCGGCCAGGATCCCCGCGATCGTCTCGTCGGGCAGCACCACGCCAATGATCGGCAGCCAGCCCCGCAAGTCGGCCTCCACCAAGGCCCGGATACTCGGGAAAACCCCGGTCCCGACCTCGGTTCGAACCGCCGCGATCGGAATACCGGCGTCGGCAAAGACGGCCCGGAACCGTTGCTCGTCTCCGAGAGCAAACGGAGCCTGCATGGCCGCCGCCGCCGCGGGGCCGGCCCATCGCTCGATGAGGGCCACCCCCGCGGCGTAGACGGGCGTGTCGGCCAACGACCCACAGACCGCGATGGCCAGCCGCCCACCCGGTCGGAGAACCCGCCAGAGTTCCCGCAGCGCGGCGGTCCGGTCTCCGAAGAACATCAGACCGAACTGACTCACCACCGCGTCGAACGAGGCATCCGGAAACTGCAGCGACTCCGCTCGACCCTCCCGCCATTCGAGCTCCGGGGAAAGTCGGGCGGCCACGGCCAGCATGGCGGCATTGGGATCGAGTCCAACCACCGAGCCACCCGGTTGGACCGCGATCGCGGCGGCCCGGGCCAGCACCCCGGTTCCGCAGGCCAGGTCGAGGACCCGCTGTCCTGGTCGGAGCCCGGCGGCCGCCACCATTCGGGGTCCCCATTCCAGGAACAGCGCCGGCACGAAGAAGTCCTGATAGGCGTCGGCCTCGGTGGGTCGGTTGGCGGGGTTCGGCTCGGGCATCCCGCAACGGTAGGATCGGCCAGGGCACTTGGCAACGGCGGAAACCCGCCAGTCGCGCGGAAACCGGGGGGCCCGACGTGCCGGCAAGATCATCCAAGCCCGCTCCTCCCGGTCGAGGTAAACCTCTCCGGCAGTGGGGTTCTCCTTCCATCGAGGTGGCGGCATGAGGGCTCTGGCGTGGAGACCCACACCTTCTTCGTCGAGACCTTTGCCGAGCCGGTACCGGACAGCGCGGTGCGGGCCCGCCCCGATTGGGCCCACATTCCGCCGAAGATGCGGGACCTCTACTGGTCGGCTCGGCAGCGCTACTGGGCCAACCCACCCTCCGCCGCCCGGCGGGCGCGGTACCTGGAAGTCCGGAAGAAGCTGCTGACGACGATGGTAGACTAAGGCGGAGTGATCCTGGCGGGATCCGACGCGCCGGGCGGCCTCCTCGGATACGGTTGGACTTTCCATCGGGAACTCGAGCACTTCGTCCGCAACGGACTCTCGCCCTACCAGGCCCTTCGGACGGCCACGGTCAATCCGGCATCCTTCCTCCGCGCCGAGGCGGATATCGGAACGGTGACCCCGGGCAAGCGCGCCGACCTGGTGCTGCTCGACGGGAATCCGCTGGCCGACATCCGGAACACGACCCGGATCAGCGGCGTGATGGTGGGCGGCCGCTGGCTGGAGCGGGCCGACCTCGAGCGGCTGATCTCGGACGCCGGGCGGCGCCTCAATCCCTGAGCCGTCCAGGGACCTCCGGCTTATCTTGGCTGGATGTTCCGTCCCGTGAGAAAACCGTGGTGACGTTTCACCGCATGACCTGGGTGTTGGCGGCGTGGCTGGCCGCCGCCCCCCCGCTGGTTTCGCAGGCGCCGAGCCCCTTGGCAACCCGGCACGACGCCGAGAAACCGGCGCACGACGCGACCCACTACGACGTCTGGATCCGGGTGGCGGATTCGGGGAGCGCGTTCCAAGCGGCCGTGTCCACCCGGTGGGTCCTCCGCGGCCGAGCGCCGATCCGCATCAACCTGGACAGCGGGTACCGCATCACCAGGGTCACGGTCGACGACCGCCCAGCCGAGTTTCGCCGCGAGGGAGCCGACCTGATCCTGGTGTCGCTCCCGGCCGACGCCGGCACCGGGACGGTCACCCGGATCGAATACCAGGGCGCGCCACCCAAGTTCCATCGCCAGGGCCGGTCGAGCGGTCAGGATGACGGTCTGGTCCAGCGCGGCAGCGGAAAGGATCGGAAGATCTTTGCCGACAACTGGCCCAACCGCGCCCGGAAATGGCTGGCCGCCCAGGATCATCCGTCCGACAAAGCCACCGTGACCTGGACCATCGAAGCACCCGCCGCCCTGACGGTGGTGGCCAACGGCGTCGAGAAGGAGCGGACCGACCTCGGTCAGGGCATCACTCGGTGGCGGTTTGCCATCGAGGAGCCGATTCCGGTCTACACGATGGTGATCGGCGCGGCCCGGCTGGCGGTGACCCGGCTCGCCGCCGCGCAATGTCAGATCCGCTGCGTTCCGGTGTCGATCTACACCTATCCCGAGGACTCGACCTGGGCGGTCAACGGCCCGTTCAAGCGGTCGGCCGAAATGGTCGATTTCTTCTCGAAACTGGTGGCGCCGTTCCCCTACCCCGAACTCCGCCACGTCCAGACGTCGACGATCTTCGGCGGGATGGAGAACTCGACCGTCATTTTCTACGACGAACGAGCCTACTCCTCGAAGCGACTCGACGAGAGCACCGTGGCGCACGAGACGGCCCACCAGTGGTTCGGCGACGCCGCCACCGAGGGGGACTGGCATCATCTCTGGCTCTCCGAAGGGTTCGCGACCTACGCGGCGGCCCTCTGGAAGGAGCACCAGGGAGGGACCGCCGCGCTCCGGGCAACGATGGCCGACGCCCGCGAGGCGGTGCTCCGGTCACCCGCCACCGAACGGCCCATCATCGATCCGGAGGCCACCGATCTCCTCGGCCTCCTCAACACCAACAATTACCCCAAGGGCGCGTGGGTGCTTCACACCCTCCGCGGCCTGATCGGCGACTCGGCCTTCTTCCGCGGGGTCCGGACCTACTACCGGGCACACGAGCACGGCACCGCGCTGACCGCCGACCTGGTCACCATCATGTCGAAGGAGGCCGGGACGGACCTGGAGTGGTACTTCCGCCAGGCGCTGACGCAGCCCGGCTTTCCCGTCCTCCAGGCCAAAGCCTCCGTCGAGGGAAATCAACTGGTGATCGAACTCACCCAGGTGCAGAAGGCGGCGTACGGCGTCTTCCGAATGCCGAATCTCCAGGTCCGGGTGGCGGGGCGGATCGTCGCGGCACCGATGACGGGGCGGAGCGCCCGGGTCGTGACCCCGTGGAGGGGCGAGCCGGTGCCGGCCGTCGTGGTCGACCCGGACGGCTGGTGGCTCCACGACGTGGCCACGCCGTGAGCCGCACCGTTCTGGCGGCAATGGCCCTGCTGACCGGCTGCGTCGTGACCCCGCTCAGCAATCGGATCGAGGTGGGCTACGAGGCCTTCGTCGTCGTGGTGGGCGAGGGAGCCGACGGCAACACCGATCTCTTCGCCGCCCCGGCGGAGGGCGGCGTCTTTCGGCAGTTGACCTACACCCGAGTCGCCGAAGACCTGCCGCGGCTCGGGCCCACGGGCACCCGGCTCGCGTTCATTCGGCGTTCGGCGGCGGCGGATGCCGCCACGACGACGGCCATCGTGATGCAGCTCAAGACCGGGATCGAAACCGAGGGCGTGATCCCCACGCCGCCGGCCGGGATCCACCGGCTGGGATGGTCGGCCGACGGCGACACGGCGGTGGCCGTCGGGGCCGAAGGCGTCTGGATCGCGGCGGTGGCGAGCCCGCTGGTCTGGACGGCGGTGAGCGGGTCCGATCGCGACCGGTGGGAAGCGGCCGCCCGGGAACGACTTGGGAATCCGGAATTCGCCACGGTGACGGGTTGTCGTTCCGGAAGCGGCCTCTGCGTCATGAGCGACGGCGGGGACGAAACCCGGCTGTCCGACAGCGCCACCGAGGGCTGCCGCTGGGGCCCCTCGGCGGTCGGTTATCTGCAGAACGGAATCATCGAGGTGCGGCCGTTAGGCGTCGGTCGACTCCGCCAGCCGACCTGGACCAGCATCCCGGCCGATCTCCGCCGGCCGACCCATCACCCCGGTTCCAACCCCCGATAACTGATCGCGGCCCAGGCCGCATCCATCGTGGCGGCGACACTGGTGTGGTCCGCCGACCATTCCCGTGCCGCCACCCGCTCCACCACGAACGCCAGCAGTGCCAGCCAGACCGAGGCCCACAGGTCCGCCGACCCCGGCCGGATGGCGCCGGCCTGTTTGCCGGCGGCGACGGCCTGCACCTGAAGATCCCGGAACTCCCGAACGAGCTGGACGGTGGCGTCCTCGAGCCCGGCGCCGTCGTGGCGGCGGAGGAGCATGGTGACGAGGGCCGGGTCTTTCGGCACCTGTTCCACCATGACGCGGGCAATCCGATTGAACCGATCCCGGGGCGTCAGCCCCCGCTCCCCCTCGCCAAGCCGGAACACCCCGATCCCCCAGCGGAGGGCCAGGCGAAGGGCCTCGTTGAAGAGCGCTTCCTTGCCGACGAAATGCCGATAGATCGTGGCCTCGGCGATCCGGGCGCGGGCCGCGATCTCGAGCGTGGTGGTCCCCCGATAGCCCTGCGACGTGAAGAGATCCAACCCGGCGCGGACCAGGCGTTCGCGGGTGGCGATCGCGTCTTTTCGGCGAGGACCGGAGGCGGGAATCGTCATGGCGGCAGAAGTTTACCGCGGGTGGAAGCCGGCCGCAGGCCGCGGTTATCTTGCCGGTTCAGTCGTTACCTTTTTCGGGGTTTATTCGGATGAAGATGCTGGTACTCGGCGCTGGCCTCCAAGGCTCGGCCTGCGCCCATAACCTGTTGCAAGACAAAGACGTAGAGCTCGTCACCCTGGCCGATCTCAACCCGACCAGGCTGCCCAAGTTCCTCGCGCCCCAGGTCGGCAAGAGGCTTCGAGCGGTCCCGTTCGACGCCAGCGATTATCCGGCGGTGGTGGAGTTGATGCGGGGACATGACGCGGCCATGTGCGCCCTGCCCTATTACTTCAACGAGCCGATGACGCGGGCCGCCATCGATGGCGGCGCCCACTTCTCCGATCTGGGCGGCAACACCGAGATCGTCTTCCAGCAGAAGAAGCTTGATCAGGCGGCGGCCGCCAAGAAGCTCTCGGTCATTCCCGACTGCGGGCTGGCGCCCGGCATGGTCAACATCCTGGCCGCCGAGGGCATCCGGCGGCTCGATACCGCTCGGTGCGTCAGGATCTACGTGGGTGGCCTTCCCCAGCACCCCGAACCCCCGCTCAACTACCAGATCGTCTACTCGCTGGAAGGCGCCCTCGACTATTACACGACCCCGTCCTGGGTGCTGCGGAACGGGAAGACGACGCAGGTGGACGCGCTGAGCGAATTGGAGGATCAGGAGTTCCCCGCGCCGGTGGGCACCCTCGAGGCGTTTCATACCGGTGGCGGGATCAGCACCATGCCGTTCGCGTGGGAGAACCGGATCGAGACGATGGAGTACAAGACGCTCCGGTATCCGGGCCACGTCGCCATCATGCGGCCGATCCGGGATCTGGGGCTGATTTCCAACACCCCGATCCCGGTCAAGGGCACCAACGTCGTGCCGCGGGATCTCTTCATCGCGGCCGTGCAGCCGAAGCTGTTCAAGCCGGAAGGCCGCGATCTGGTGGCGCTCCGGGTGGTCGTGTCGGGGCTCAAGGCGGGCAAGGACACCACGGTCCGCTTCGAGCTGCTCGACTACTACGACGCCGGTCACGGCATCAGCGCCATGATGCGGACCACCGGGTACTCGCTGGCCACCACGGGTCTGATGCAGGCGCGGGGCGCCGTCACCGCGTCGGGGGTCAAGACCCCCGACGAGGCGATGCCGTTCCGGGGTTATGTCGAACGGTTGGCTGAATTCGGCGTGAAGATTCGCGAAACCTGAGCCGACCGGGGAACCGGATCACCACGACCGGACTACCTTGCGGCATGACCGAACTGCAGACGTCGGCCGCGCTCGACTTCGGAACCCTGTGGGCGGAGGCGCTTCCATGGAGCGCCTACGCGCAGCCCGCCATGAAGCATTGGGGCCTTTGGGACGGGGTGTATCAGCGAGCCACGATTCCCGAATGGGCCGCCCGCGCGGCCGAACCATTGCTGCCCCTCAAGCTGCTCGTGCTGGCCGAAGACTGGTGCGGCGACGCGGCCAACACGGTCCCCGTGTTGGCCCGCTTTGCGGAAACGGTGCCGGGCATCGAACTCCGGATCCTGGAGCGCGACAAGTACCCGGCGGTCATGGATCGGTTCCTGACCGACGGCACTCGCTCCATTCCGATCGCCATCGGCCTCGATGCCGATTTCCGGGTCCTGGGCCATTGGGGGCCTCGGCCCGCGGAACTGCAGGCCTGGGTCATGGCGCACAAGGACACCATGACCAAGGACCAGCGCTACCCGGAAATCCGTCGCTGGTACGCCCGCGATCGCGGGGAGACGACCCTGCGGGAACTCCTCGACGCGCTGCAACGGGCCTGAAGACCCGCACGACCTTGGTGCCCCCGGGCCTCGGCTCAGCGAGGCCAGAGCCAGCCGAACACACCCCCCGTGACCAAGGCGTAGAGCAGGCCGTCGACGGTCGAACGGACCGTAATGGCCAGCGACCGATGGTACCAGATCGTCATCTGCCAGAGGGCCAGCACATAGCCGGCGAAGGCCGTCGTCCCGGTGACCTGGAAGACCCGGAGGTAGTCGACGCCGGCGGTCAGCGTCCGACTGGCCAGGTACCCGGCGAACAGTCCAACCACCAGGGAGTAGACCAGCCAGAGCGTGAGGGTGCGCCCCATGGCCCATTGGCCGTTCGGCATGACGGTCATCATCAGGACCGGCCCGCGTTCGAGCTTCTCCACGAACGCGGGAGTACCCATCTCCTTCGAATCGGCGGCGCGCGGCACCAGGTACTCGCCCGGCTGAAGACCGAAGGGCCGGAGGGCATCCGCCACGGCGTCTTCGTTAGGCAGCCTCGGATAGTCGTTCCGGTGCCACGGGGTGGCCAGGTGGATCACGGAACTGAGCAGGAAGACGGCGACGGCGGACAACAGGATCGGGAGCCAGAGCGACGACAGGGCGACCATGGGATCTCCCAGATGGGGGTGGGAGAGGTTACCGTGCCGGGCCGAACCAGGCCAGAGGCCCGCCACCGGCCCCGCCCCCGCGGCTCAACCCGAGGTTAGAAGGCCCAGCCACTTCCCATCGAGAAATTGAAGCCGTTGGCTCCGCCGGCAAAGTTGATGCTCACGATGGCAGACCGGAGAACCCGGAGCGCCACGCCGGCCCCGCCGCCCCACCGGTCGGTCGCGACCCGGAAACGAGCCGAATTGTCCTCGACGTGGGCATAGTCCGAAAAGCCGACCACCGTCACCGCGCCAAGATCGCCCGCGTTGAGGAGGTCGTGACGGATCTCGAGACTCACCAACTGGACCCCGGTTCCGGCCAATGCCCCGGCGGGGAAGCTCCGATGGCCGTCCGCGCCGGCAAACGAGAAGTCCCGCTCCCACCCCGACAGCCCGAAACGGGCGGAGAAGGGCGCGGCGTCCTCCATCTGGCGGGCCAGAATCCGACCGGCGATGACCGTGCCCTCCCGTGGTGACACGAAGCCCCGAAGATGGAGGTACCCGAAGGCATAGAGGCGTTGGTCGTCGGTCGGGGCCTGCTCGCGCGCGGTCCCGACGCCGGCGCCGGCCTCGAGCAGGAGCCCGTTGCCCGGGGTGAACTCGAGGTCCCTGGTATCGAAAATCAGCGCCGGCCGGACCACCAGGTTGGTGCGACGGACTCCGGCGCCACGCTCCGAGGCAAAGAGCGAGGTGTCGCGGAGCCGGTTGAACTCCGAGTGGTCGAGGGAGGCGGCGAGGGCCACCCGGAACCCGCCACTGATCCGGCGGGTGGCCTCCACCTGACCGAGATACCGGGTTCGATGGACGCGATAAACGGACGCATTCGGGTCGGCCGCCGAGCCGTGGTGCTCGATGTCGCCGCCCAGGCCGTAGTAGGCAAATCGGCCCTGGCGTTCGGCGCCAAGGTACCCCCGGAAACGCCAGCCATCGACCAGACCGGGCGCCCGGAACTCGACCCGGGCAAACCGGCTGCCGAGGGTGCCGACCCCGGCCTCCGCGGACAGCGCCCCGCGGAACGTGATCGGGTTGATGACGTCCTCCGCGTCGGTTCGGGACACGAAGTAGGGCGCGTTCCGGGTTCGTTGCCACCGGCC
>CADEGB010000015.1:0-5148 GCA_902826755.1 uncultured Gemmatimonadota bacterium | reverse complement strand
TCTTGTTGAGCGCGTAGAATTCGAGTTGGAACCGGGGCCGACCCCGCTCGTCCACCAGCCGCGGCGGCGCCATGGCCAGGACCCGTTTGAGGGTGGCCAGGGCCGCGTCGGTGGGCTTCATCCCCTGACGCATGTGTTCCACCGTCAGGAACCCCCCGCAGGCCATGATGTTCGCCTCGCCGAGCCCGGTGGAGCCGGCCGCGCCGACGGTGTTGTCGGTGTACTGACCGGCGCCGACGATCGGCGAGTCTCCCGAGCGGCCGGGAATCTTCCAGGCCAGACCGCTGGTGGTGGTGACGGAGGAGAGGTCGCCCCTGGCATTGATCGTGTTGAGGTTGATCGTCCCGGTGGGGCGGGGACCGATCGGCTCGCCGTCGGGCACGTTGACCCAGTCGTCGTCGCGCCCCCGATTGGCCCGCCAGCGAAGCCAGGCCTCGCGCGACTTCGGGGTGAGGAGGTCCTCGTCCTTGAACCCGTACGACAGCGCGAACCGCTTGGCGCCGGCCCCAACCAGCAGGATGTGATTGGTGTACTTGAGGACCAGCCTGGCCACCTCGCTCGGGGTCTTGATACCCTCGAGGCACGCCACCGCGCCCGCCCGCCGGCTCGGCCCGTGCATGCAACTGGCATCGAGCTGCACCACGCCTTCCTCGTTGGGCAGCCCGCCGTACCCGACCGACATGTCCTCGGGATCGAGTTCCTGGATCTTGACCCCTTCGACCCCGGCATCGAGCGTGTCGGCCCCCTGGGTCATCAACTCGACCGCCTTCGTGACGCCCCTGATACCGTTGGCCGAGGCGACGGCGGCATACCGGGCCTGCGAAGACCGGATCACCGCCGGCGCCGGAAACGCCGACTCGAGGCTCGGGGCGCCCGCCACCAGGGCGGCGGTGCCGAGAAAGGAGCGGCGGGACAACGGATCGGTCACACGAGCCTCCGCGGGTGAATGCAGGCGCCCCGGAATGTGGTCGGCCAGGCGGTTCTGTCAACTTGCCGCCGGGCGGGATTCGGATAGGTTCGGAGCGCCCCGACCTTGGGAAGCGGCCACGATGACGTTCGGACGGAACTTCCTTCCCGGCCCCACCGGCGTGCATCCGGAGATCATGGCCGCGATGCAGGAGCCGATGTTCCCACACTACGGCCGCCGGATGGGCGAACTCCTCGAGGAGGTCCAGCCCTCGCTCCGGGCCCTGTTCGGGACCCGGCGCCCGGTCTTTGCCGTCACCTGTTCCGGCACCGGGCTCCTCGAAGGGGCGATCCGCAACGCGGTCCGCCACCGGGTCCTGGTGATCACCAGCGGGTTCTTCGGCGAATACTTTGCCCGGATCGCCGAGGCGTGCGGCAAGGACGTGATTCGGGTGACGGTTCCGTTAGGCAGGACCGTGGAACCCGACCAGCTCGAGCAGCTCCTCGACGGGCCGCAGATCGACGCGGTGGCCCTGGTCCATTCGGAATCGAGCACCGGCGCCCTGGCCCCGCTGGCAGATCTGGCCGCCGTGGTCCGGAAGCGGCCCGACGTCATGCTACTGGTCGACGGCATCAGTTCGGTGGGCAGCATGCCAATCGAGATGGACCGGGTCGGGGTCGACTTCATGGTGACCAGTTCCCAGAAGGCCCTCGCGATTCCCCCGGGGCTCGCTTTCGGGGCCGTCAGCGAGCGGCTCGAGGCCCGCGCCCGCACCATCGAAGACCCCGGGTTCTACTTCGGCGTCACCCGGTGGGTGCAGATGGCCGCCGACCACCAGGTCTGGGAAACGCCGGCCCTCTCCGTGTTCATGGCGCTTGTTCACCAGGTCCGACGGGTCACGGCCGCGGGCGGCTGGCCGGCGCGGTGGGCCCGCCACCAGGCGTTGGCCGCCCGTTGTCATGAGTGGGCCGCCCGGACGGCCGGCGTCCGGCTCCTGGCGCCGGAGGGGCGGCGGTCACCCACGGTGTCGGCCCTCACTCTGACCGACCGGGACCCTTACCAGGTCGCCGAGGCCCTGGCCGAACAGGGGTACCTGGTCGGCCGGGCCCTCCAGCCGATCCACGGCCCCCTGATCCGGATCGGCCACATGGGCGATGTCGAGACGGGCCACCTCGACCAGCTCCTGGCCGCCCTCGAGGCCTTGCTCTCGTGACTCGGGCGTGACGATCATTCGGCCCCTCCGACGGAGGCAGTCCCCGTGAAGCGCATTCTGATGACCCTCGGCCTCACCGCCGCCCTGACTTCCCAGGCGGCAGCACAGGGCCGGACCATCACCGTAACCCCCTTCGTCGGCGGGTTCATTCCAACCCAGGCCCTTGGCCGGATTCCGATTCTCAGCGCGGGTTCCCAGGTGGTGAACATCCTCGGTGAGGGGACCACCACCGGGGCCTTCGGCGGCCGGGTCATGGTGTCGGGACGGGGTCGGTTCGGCGTGGAAGGCACCTACTTCTTCTCGAGCAGCGACCTCCGGGTCACCGTCGGTCCGATCGCCACCGTGCTCGACGGCGAGGTCCAGGGCGGCTCGCTCAAGGGTGTCTATCGAGCCACCAACGGCCTGACCGGCACCGATCTGGTCGTGGCGGCCGGTCTCTCGGGCGTCAACCACCGCGGCAGAGCCTACACCTACGCCAGCGATCAGTTCGACATCGGCGGGGTACTCGGCGCCGGCCTCCACATCGTGATGTCGGAAATGGTAACCCTCCGGTTCGACGGCGAGGCCTACCTGTACTCCTGGAGCGCCACCAAGGCCCTCGGGTCGCGGATGCAGACCGACGTCCTGATGACCGTTGGACTCGGACTCAAGCTCGGACGCTGAGCCCAATGCGTCGCCTCGCGAACTATTTCCTTCGCGGGCTGTTGATCACCGCGCCGGCGGCGCTGACGTTCTACCTCTGCTGGCTCGGCATCCGCTGGGTCGACGGCCTGCTTGGCGTCAGCATTCCGGGGCTCGGCATCGCGGCCGCGCTGGTCGGCGTCACCCTGATCGGCGCGCTCGCCTCCAACCTGGTTACCCGAACGCTGCTGGCCACCACCGATCAGGCGTTGGCCCGGCTGCCCTTCGTCCGGCTTCTCTATACCAGCATCAAGGACCTCCTCAACGCCTTCGTCGGCGAGCAACGTCGGTTCAACCGGCCGGTCCGGGCGCGGATCGGCGAGGGATCGGCGGAGGTGTACCTGCTCGGCTTCGTGACCTCGGACTCGCTGGGCCACCTCGGACTCGAGGGTCAGGTGGCCGTCTATGTCCCGTTTTCGTACAGCGTGGCGGGTCATGTCATGATCCTGCCTTCCTCCCGGGTCGAGCCTCTGGCGGTCGAATCTGCCGATGCAATGGCTTTCATCCTCTCCGGCGGCGTGACCCGGTCCGCGGCGCCTCGCAGCCCGGCCCGACCCGCTTAACAAGACCGGGTTCCCCTCGTCTGGATCGATGAAGCGGCCAGTCGGCCGCCGCCCAATCGAAAACCAAGGACCAAGGGAGTAACCCGTGAGAACTCTGACTCGAATCGGCGCGCTGGGTCTGGTGGCCGCCCTCGCCGCGTGTAACGCGGAGAGCACCGACCCGAACACCCAGGTGCTCGACCTGACCATGGACCGCGATCTGGCGCTCCAGACCGCCGACGCCGCCGCCGAGGATGTGGAGATGATGGGCGGTGCCGGGGGCCCGTTGGGACTCGGCTTTGCCGCGGCGGCCGCGGACGACGACGTGCCGTTCCGCTGCGGAACTCACCAGCGCAACAACCTGACGGTGGTCCGGACCTGCACCTTCAAGGACGCGGCGGGCGCCACCCAGGCCAGCTACCATCCCCTCAACACCGCTTCAGCAGCCGTCCACGCGGTCATCACGGGCTCGGTGACCCGCGAGCACTGGTCGGCGGAGGTAAGCCGGGTCCGGAATCTGACCGTCACCGGGCTCGCAGGCCAGGAAACCACCCGAACCTGGAACGGCACCGGCACCGGCACATCGGCCCGGGAACGGCACACCGAAAACGGCAGCCGCGAGTATCAGGTCGAGGGCGCGGTCACCATTACCGCGGTGGTGATCCCGGTGCCCCGCGCCGACGACACCTGGCCGCTATCGGGCACCATTGCCCGCCAGGCGACGGTGACGGTGGTGGGCGGGCCTAACGACGGGACGGTCCGGCAGCGGACCGTGACGATCACGTTCAACGGCACCCAGCTGGTCCCGATCACGGTCAACGGCAACAGCTTTACCTTCGACCTGAAGACTCGGCGGATCGTCCGCGACAACTGAGGCGGCGGCTGATGCAGCGCCGAAGGGGCGGGTCCTTGGGACCCGCCCCTTCGCGCGTGGGTAGGTGCTAGGTTTCGCCGATGCGTCGCCTGGCCGAACTTCCGTTCGACAACAGCTATGCCCGGTTGCCACCGGCGTTCCATCAGGTGGTCGACCCGACCCCCCTGACCGAGCCGTATCTGGTGGCCTTCAACCCGGACGCGGCGGCGCTGATCGATCTCGATCCCGAGGAGGCCGCCGACCCCGACGCTCCGGCCTACCTCTCCGGCTCGCGCCGACTGCCCGGCGCCGAACCGATCGCGATGCTCTACGCCGGGCACCAATTCGGGGTCTGGGTGCCCCAACTGGGGGACGGCCGCGCCATTCTCCTGGGCGAAGTGCCCGACGGCCGGGGAGGCCGCTGGGATCTCCACCTGAAGGGCGGAGGACAGACCCGCTTTTCACGGATGGGCGACGGTCGGGCCGTGCTCCGGTCCACCATTCGCGAGTATCTCGCGTCGGAGGCCATGCACGGGCTTGGGGTCCCGACGACCCGGGCGCTGGCCATCGCGGGAAGTGACGATCCGGTCTACCGGGAAGTGCCGGAAACGGCGGCCACCCTGATCCGGATGGCACCCTCTCACGTCCGGTTCGGCAGCTTTCAGATCTTCGCGGCGCGGGCCCAGCCGGAGCGAGTGGCCGAACTGGCCGAGTACGTAATCCGGCACCACGAGGCCGACCTGGCCGGCGAACCGGACCGCCACGTCCGCTGGCTCGAGCGGGTGGTGGATCGAACCGCCGACCTGATGGCGCGGTGGATGGCCGTGGGGTTTTCGCATGGCGTCATGAACACCGACAACATGTCGGTTCTCGGTCTGACGCTCGACTACGGGCCGTACGGATTCCTCGACGAGTACGACCCCGGCTTCATCTGCAATCATAGCGATCACGA
>CADEGB010000014.1 GCA_902826755.1 uncultured Gemmatimonadota bacterium | reverse complement strand
GTTCACTCGGCCGACCGGCTCCGTCGATCGACGGAGCCGGTCGGCCGAGTGAACTGGCCGGGTGGCTGAGCCAACGCGGGCCCGGCCCGGGGCGTATATTGAGACGATCTTTCCCAGCACGACACTTCGAGGAACTCGCGTCCATGACTTTCCGATCGGTCGTTTCGACTGTCCGGGCGGCGGTGCTCGCCTTCGTCGGCGGCACGCTCATCGCCACCGGCCCCGTCACGGCCCAGCAGACCAGCGTCGATACCCGTGATCCGAACCAGAAGCAGGATCCCACGTTCGCGAAGAGCTATCGCGAGTGGCTCCCCACTCCTCGCCTCGGGAGCCCCCTCGTCGATCATCTGCCGCTGGTGGCCGGCGTTCCGACGCCGCGGGAGATTCTCGGCTATCACGTCGGCGCGCCCCGGAAGCTGACGTACTATGCCGATCAGCTCCGCTACTACCGCGCCCTCGCGGCGGCGACGCCCCGGGTCCGGGTCGAGACGATCGGCCGGTCGGATGAGGGCCGAGAGCTGGTGGTGGTCTGGGTCTCCTCAGACGCGAACATGCAGGCCCTGGCCGCCAATCGGCAGAACCTCGCGAAAATCGCCGATCCGCGCGGCCGCGGCGACGCGGAGATCACCGAACTGATCAAGGCCACCAAGCCCCACTACCATCTGATGGGCGGGCTCCACAGCGGCGAAACCGGCCCATCCGAGATGCTGATGGAGTTGGTGTACCGCCTCGCCACCGAAACCTCGCCGATCATTTCGCAGATCCGGAATAACCTCTACGTGTCGATCACGCCGGTGGCCGACGCGGACGGTCGCGATCGGAACGTGGACTGGTTCTACCCGAATCTCGAAGCCGGTCTAGTCAACCCGCCCGGTCCACCGGCCCCCACGCCGCGCGATACCACCCGCGGCCCGAACGCGCCGCCGCCGCCGAGCCGGTTCGTTCCCGGAGTGCCGTACTGGGGACGCTACGCCGGCCACGACAACAACCGCGACATCAATCTGGCGCTGGTCCAGATGCGGACTCTCGTCGACTGGTACTTCACCGCGTACCCGCCGATCATGCACGATCTGCACGAGTCGCTTCCGCTCCTCTACACCTACAGCGGTGCCGCGCCCCAGAATCCCAATCTCGATCCGCTCCTGTTTGCCGAGCTGCCCTGGTTCGCGAACTGGGAGCTGGCCCAAATGACCAAGTATGGGATGCCGGGCGTTTATACCCACGCGTTCATGGACGGCTGGTCGCCCGGGTACCTCGGCTCGGTGGCGTACAACCACAACGGGCTGATGAAGATGTACGAGACCCAGTCGGGTCGGGATCTCGACACGACCACCGCGGTCAAACGCGACTCGACCCGGGGTCGCGCCGACTCGACCGCCCGGCCGGCGGCGGTACCCGCCGGCCCCGCTCGGCCGACCGGCGCCATCCCGACCGGTCGGGGTGGCGCCCAGGATCGGGAGTGGTACCGCGGCATCTCGATCGGGACTGAAGACTCGGCCAAGTTCACCCGCCGGGCCAACGCCAACTACATGCAGACTGGGGTGCTATCGGCTCTTCAGCTCGCCGCGATGTTCCCCGCCACCGTGCTGGAGAATTTCTACGTCAAGACTCGGAACTCGATCGAGGAAGGCCGCGGCAAGGCACCGTTCGGGTACGTCATTCCGGTCCAGCGCGACATGACCCGGGCCGCCGAGCTCGTCAACATTCTCCGGGCCCAGCGCATCGAAGTCGGGATGGCCCGCGCCGCGTTCAAGATCGACACCGTCACCTACCCGGCCGGCTCGTTCGTCATCAAGCGGGACCAGCCCTACGGTCGGCTGGCCAAGAATCTGCTCGAGAAGCAGCAGTTCCCGGATGCCCGGCTCAACACCTACGACGACAGCGGCTGGACCATGGGGTACGCCATGATGGTCGACGTCGTCGAAGTGGCCGATTCGTCGATCCTGAAGGTGGCCACCACGCCGGTCACCACCGCCGTCGTCAAAGGCAAGTTTGCCGGGTCGGGCGGCGCGGGCATTGCGGTGGCCCACCACGGCTCCAACAACATGATCACGTTCCGTTATCGACTCCGGAACGTCCCGATGAAGGTGGCCGAGAAGAGCTTCACCGCCGAGGGGACCGAGTTCCCGGCCGGGTCGTTTCTCATCACCGATCAGGCCCAGGCCGCCGCGGTCCGGGCGGCGGCCGAGGAACTCGGCCTCACGGCCGCGGCGCTCGGGACGGTGCCCTCGGTGCCGACCCACGAGGCCGACCTGCCTCGGATCGCGGTCTATTCCCAATGGACCGGAACCCAGAATCTCGGCTGGTACCGGCTCACCTTCGACAAGTTCGGGGTGCCGTTCGACCTGATCTACAAAGAACAGCTCGTTCAGGGGAACCTCCGCGATAAGTATGACGTCATCCTGACCGCCGAGCAGAACCTGGGGCGGAGCGCGGTCTTGCAGCCGTCCAACGTCAAGCCGGTCCCGTATCAGAAGAGCGACAAGTACCAGTTCCTCGGCATGTACGGCGAGACCGCGGACATGACGGGTGGCTTCCAGCAGAAGGGAGTCGACGCCTTTGCCGAGTTCCTCGAGCGGGGTGGCACTCTCATCGCGGTGGGCGACGCGGCCCGCCTCCCGATCGAGTTCGGTTGGGCTGGCACCGTGGAGAAGACGGCGGTTCCCGGCCTCACCGCCCAGCGCCCCCTCGTGCAGGGCGAGATCGTCCGAACCGAGCACCCCGTCTTCTACGGGTACGGCTCCAAGACGATCCCGATCAAATACGTCGGCGGGCAGCCCTTCCGGGTGGGTGTCGCCAACGAGGACAACGTGTTGGCGCGATACGTCGGCGGCAACGCCGCGGTGCTCTCCGGCCTGATGGTCGGGGCGGACTCACTCCGGAACCGGCCCTTTGCGATCGACATCCCGCGGGCTCGGTACGGCCAAGGACGGGTCATCCTCTTTTCCAACAACCCGATTTACCGATGGCAGAATCACGGCGAGTTCAACATGATCTTCAACGCGCTGCTCAACTGGAACGACGTGGTGGCGAAGCCCGAGACAACCCTTTGACGGCGGGATCGAACATGCGACGACGCGCGCTGGCGGCATGGATGGTCGTTACCCTCGGGGCGGGGTCCACCGCCCTGGCCCAGGTCGCCCCCAACTCACCGGCCGGATTCGCGGCCGAGACGCTGATGCAGTTCGAGGCGTCGATGCAGAAGTTCGTCGCCCTCGCGGAGGCGATGCCGGCCGACAAGTTCGGGTGGAGTCCCGGTCCGGGGACGATGACCGTCGCCAAGGTCTACGCCCACGTCGCCCGCTACAACTACCTCTATCCGGCCACCAGCCTCGGTGCGCCGGCTCCGGATGGTCGGGACGCCGATGCGGCCGAGGACTTGAGCGACAAGGCGCAGCTGGTGGCGCGGCTGAGAGAATCGACCACTCACGTTCGCGCGGTGGTGAGGGGATTGGCCGATGCCGGCGCCGCCACCGAGCAATACGGCCGGAAGGTCCCCCAATGGTCGGTACTGCTTCAGCTCGTGGCCCACATGAACGAACATCTGGGGCAATCGATCGCCTATGCCAGGATGAACGGCGTGGTTCCGCCGTGGTCTCGGTGAGGCGAGGTCTCGGGGCCGACGCCACGGTCGATTGGTCCAGGCGGTCATGGCTGTTCGACGGATGGATCGCGGGTTAGACGCCAGTTAGATTCTGCGTCTCTTTCCTCTTCAATTTGAAAGCAAGACAATGCAACTCGACGAAGTGGTGGCCCAGCTGGGCGGATATCGGTCCATGGCCCGGGAGCTTGGCGTCACGGAAGCGCAGGCGTCGTCTGGCGCGGCCGCGTTGCTGCCGGCCATTCTGGGCGGCTTCCAGAAGCAGGTGCAGACCCGTCCCGATGGCTTGGCCGGTCTGGGCGGGCTGCTTGGACAGCTGGGCGGGGGCGACCTTCTGGACAACGTGCTGTCACCGCAGCCCACCGATGTCTCGAAAGGCAACGACGTCCTCGGCGCGATCTTCGGGTCGAAGGACGTGAGCCGGGCCGTGGCCCAGAAGGCGGCGACCACCTCCGGGGTCGACTCCTCGATCCTCCGGAAGATGCTGCCGATGCTCGCGATGGTGGTGACGGGTGTGATGGCCAAGCAGGGTGGTGGTGCGGCCCAGGCCCCGACCTCGGGTGGCGGGCTCGGGGGTCTGCTCGGCGGCCTTCTCGGTGGTGGGAGCGGCCGGGGGGGTGGTGGCGGTTTCGGCGCCTTGGCGTCGATGCTTGACTCGAACCGGGACGGCAACCCGCTCGATGACATCATGCGGATGATGGGTGGCCAGAAGGGGTAGGCGCCGGGTCGCGGCCGAAATTCCAGGGCAATCTGGGTAGTCGCCTACCCAGATTGCCTCTGGCCCCCACACCACCTTCGACTCCGGCGCCCAATGCCGCCGGCCGCGGGGGCCTCCTCGGGCCGCCGGTTGTCAGTCGCTCCGCAGCGCCGACATCGGATCGATCCGGGTTGCCCGGCGCGCCGGCAGGTAGGCCGCCGCCAAAGCGACGAGGCCCAGCATCACCGGGGCGACCGCGAACGTGAGCGGATCGATCCGTTCGGTGCGATAGAGCAGGCTCCCCATCAACCCCGTCAGCGCGGCCGCGGCCGTTACCCCGATGCCGACGCCGAGTCCGGCCAGGGTTACGCCCCGGCGGACTACGGACGTGACCACCCGTCCCGGTTTGGCGCCCAATGCCATCCGGAGGCCGATCTCGCGGGTCCGTTCGACGACCGCGAACGCGAGCACCCCGTAGAGCCCGATCCCTGCCAGCAACAGCGACGCGACCCCGAAAGCCGCCAGCACCAGCGCGGTGACGCGCGGCCCCGCGGTGGCCGCGGCGCGACTGTCTTCCATTGCCCGAATCGTGGGCACCGGCAGCGCGGGGTCTTCGGCCCAGACCGCTTCCCTGATGCGATCGGCCAGCCCCGCGATCGGCCGATCGGATCGCACCACCAGGGTCATGGCCGGCCAGACGATCTGCCGGGTCGAGAGGAACATCAGCGGGGGCGGATCGGCCCCGATGCTCACGTCCCGAATGTCGCCCGCGACGCCGATGATGGTGCGCGGGGTCCCATCCACCCCGCCCCAGAAGAGTCGGCGGCCGAGCGGATCCTGTCCGGGCCAGAGCCGATCGGCCAGGGAGCGGGACACGATCACCACCGGCACGCCATCACGCCGGTCATCGTCGCTGAAGTCGCGGCCCTTCAGGATCGGAACGCCGGCCGCCTCGAAGTAACCCGGTGACACGATCCGCCAGGCCGCCTGCAGATAGCCGGCGGCGCCTGCTTCCGCGGCTCGTTCTTCGGGCGTGACATCGTTCCGGAGGTCGGCGCCACTGTAGGGATCGACGATCGTCGCGCCGGCATGCCGGACCCCCGGAATGGCCTGGATCCGCTCGGTGACCCGGTCGAAGAACTGGGCCATCTTCCACTCCTCGGGAACGGCCGCGAGTTGCAGCGGCACCGTCCAGACATGGTCAGTGGCGAGCCCGGTGTCGGTCTGCTCGAGCTGAACCGCGCTGCGGATCATCAACCCGCCGCCAATCAGGAGTACCACGGCCAGCGCCACCTGCGCCACGACCAGGGCTTCGCGCCAACGGCCTTGTCCCGAGGAAGACCCGGTCCGCCCGGCCCGCTTCAGCGCCGAATGGAGATCGGTCTTGGCCGCCTGCAGGGCGGGAAGCAGACCGACCGCGAGGGTGACCACGATCGTGGCGGCGATCGTGAACACCACCACCCGCCCGTTGACCGCGACGGTATCGAGGCGGGGTACCGCCAGGGGCAGGCGGCGGATCAGGCCGGCTGCGGTGGCGGCGAGGGCCAAGCCGAGGAGGGCGCCCAGACCGGCGAGTACGCCGCTCTCGGTGAGTTGCTGGCGAGCCAGGCGCCCCTGCCCCGCGCCGAGCGCCAGACGGAGGCGGAGGTCGGTCTGGCGGGCCGTGGCCCGGGCCAACAGCAACGTCGCGATGTTGGCGCATGCCAGCAGGAGCAGCGTGGCGACCGCTCCCATCAACAGCACGCTCGACTGGCGCAGCGGACGAGCCACCGCCCACGCCTCGAGTGGTTCCACCCGGACGCCCCAGCCGGCCGTGACGGGATGAACGTCGCCATTGGCCGCCGCGATGCCCGCGAGATCGGATTGGGCCTGCGCCAGCGACTGGCCCGACCCGAGCCGTCCGACCAGTCCGAGCCAGTGATCGTCGCGATCGCTGGCGGGGCTCGGCGCCAGTGGAACCCATGCCTCCGCGGCCAGCAGTCGGAAACTCGCCGGGAGCACGCCGATCACGGTGTAAGGCGCCCCGGCCAGGGTGATCGGCCGCCCCAAGAGTGTGGTGTCGCCCCCGAAAACCCGGCGCCAGAGGCCGTGGCTCAACAGCACCACCGCCTCACCGCCCCGGACGTCCTCCGCCGTCGAGAACGTCCGCCCGATGGCGGCGTCGACGCCGAGGACGGGGAACAGGGAGGCCGTCGCCGAGGCGACCGAGATGAGGCGCGGTTCGCCGACCCCGGTCAGGGTGAGTCCCCCGCCGCCTCGCCGGTAGGCGGCGAGCGCCGCCAACGTCCGATTGCGGTCGCGAAAATCGAGGTAGTTCGGTTCCGACGAAGAGAAGTCGCTGCCCTCCGGATTGGTTTCCCAGACGTGGACCAGCCGATCCGGCTCGGGATAGGGCAGCGGCGCGAGCACCACCGCGTCGACCACCCCGAAGATGGTGGTCGCGGCGCCCACTCCGAGTCCGAGCGTGAGCACCGCGACCGCGCTGAACGTCGGCGCGCGCGCCAGTCCTCGCAGCGCGTGACGGACGTCGCGAACGAGCGTCTCGAACCAGTCGATCCCGCGGGATGCCCGGACCTCTTCCTTGAACCGTTCGACTCCGCCGAACGCGAGGCGGGCCGCCCGGCGCGCCGCCTCGGGCGACATGCCGGCCCGGACGTTCTTCGCCACTTCCATCTCGAGATGGAATGCCATCTCCTCGGTCAGCTCCCGCTCGGCCGTCCCGGTTCGGACCACCGCGCGGAGCCGTTTCCACAACCCTCGCATCCGATCCATGGGTCCGCTACCCGTTGGTGAGAATCAGTTCGACCGCATGCACGTAACGGCGCCAACTGTCGGTCTCGGCCTGGAGGGCCCGACGCCCGGTTGCCGTCAGGCGGTAGTACTTGGCCCGCCGGTTCTGGTCGGTGGTCTCCCACCCGCTGTCGATCCATCCCTTGTTCTCGAGGCGCTGAAGGGCGGGGTACAGCGAACCCTGGCCGATCTGGAGGGCTTCGTTCGACTGCAGTTCGATTCGTTGGGCAATCCCCCACCCGTGCTCGGGCGCGAGCGCGAGGGTCCGGAGGATCAGGAGATCGAGGGTGCCTCGAAGGACTTCCTGCGCTGGTGCGGGCGGCATCGGGTCGGGCTCCTCGTGTCGGGTTCCGACATCACGATACGATCACTGTTGTCGAATGTCAACACAAGCGCCCCGACCCAGTACCGCCCCCTGATGCACCAACGGTCGCGTTGTCCGCGACCGTCGGTGACTGCAGCTGGCTGGAGGAAGAGCGGGCCGTCTATCAGGGCTTGGCGGCCGAGATCGGAATCCGTACCCGGGTCTTTTCCCACTCGAAGATCAGCTCCGTGGTGGCGGCTCCCGCCGCGGCCGATCGGATGGTGAACTTCTCCACCGCCTCGCCGATGGCCTCGGCGGGAACCGGTGCTCGGCCCAGCTCCTGAGCCCGCACGTCCGGCGTGTAGGCGCTCTTGAACTGGCCCTCGTCGCGGGTCGAACCGCCCTGGCTGATCGACCGGTTCAGGACCAGGGTCCAACGGTCGCGGCCGGGCACGGTGTACACCGAATACTTCCCGGCCGGGACTTTCATCCCGGCGATCTCGGCGGCGAACGGCAGGTGGAGGATCGTGGGATCGTTGGCGCCGGTCCGCCACAGGGAGTCGTATGGCACCAGGGTGCTCCCGAACACGGTCCGGCCTCGCATCGACGGCCGCGAGTAGCAGATCTTGGCTTGGTGCCCGCCGACGTGGATGGCGGTGGAGTCGTACGGCGAGGCCTGGGTGGCGAGCCGGCTCCGATCGGCGCTGCTCGGGTCACAACTCGTGGCGATGACCTCCGCCGATCGGCGGACGAAGTCCTGTTCGAGGCCATCGATGGTCAGCGCGGCCACCGACCCGTCGGTTCCGAATCGGAAATTGACCCAGGTCTTGCCCAGCCGCTTGTCGCGCGACGCCGCGCGGAAGGTGTCGTAGTGCCAATGGGTCAGGTCGACCGCATCGCTCCGCGCGTCGAGGGCCACCACCAGATTGCCGTTCTCGACCGTGACGCGAGCCGGTCCGTGCATCGGATTGTCGAAGATCCCGGTGTAGGCCGTCAACGCCGCGGACGGGCCCTTGCCGACCACCCGGGCCCGGGTGACGCTGTCCTCCATCTTCTTGGCCGCCGACGCCATGACCTGCATCAGCGGAGCGATCGCCGCCACCGGGTCCTGATCGACGCCGAGGTACCGGTTGAGGACCGCCCGGGCAATCGGGAACGCCGCCACGGAGGCGCTGTTGTTGGTGAGGACGATGACGCCGAGCTTCTCGGACGGCACCATCATCAACTCGGTGGTCATTCCGTCGATCCCGCCCGAATGCTCGACCACCTTGCGGCCGGCGTGATCGAAGAGGAACCAGCCCAGCCCATAGCCCAGGAAGTTCGCACCGGGATAGAGGAGCGCCGTCTCCGCGCCCACTCGCATCCACATCTGGGTCACGAACATCTCTTGGTGGGTGGCCGGCGAGAGCAGGGGACGACCGCCGACGGTGCCTCCGTTCAGGTGGAACCGGATCCACTGCGCCATGTCCATCACGTTCGAATTGATCGAACCGGCCGGTCCGATGTTGTCGATCTGGCGGTACGCGATCGGCATCAACTGGCCGTCGATTTCGGTGTGCGGAGTTGCTACGTCCGGTTGCCGGTCCAGACCGCGCACCGTGGTGGTGGTGCTCGTCATCCCGAGCGGGAGGAAAATTCGATCTCGGAGAAAGTCATCCCAGGACCGGCCGGTGACGGCCGGGATGATCTCGCCGGCCGCCAGATACATGATGTTCTGATACCCGAAGGTGGTTCGAATGCTCCAGGTCGGCTGATGGAACCGCACCCGCCGGAGGACCTCGGCTCGTGACAGATCGGAGCCCATCCAGAGGTAGTCGCCGCGGGACAGGCCGCTCCGGTGGGTCACCAGGTCGCGGACGGTGATCTCCCGGGTCACCTTGGGGTCGGAGACCTCGAATCCCTTGAGCAGGTCGGTTGCCCGGGTATCCCACCCGAAGCGGCCCTCGTCCACCAACATGCCCAGCGCGGCGGTGGTGAACGCCTTGGTGGTCGAACCGACCGCAAAGATGGTCCGGGGCGTGACCGGCGCCGCCTCGCCGAGCTTCTTCACGCCGAAGCCCTTGGCGTACACGATCGAGTCGTTCTTGACGATCGCGATGGCCAGTCCGACGCCCTTGAGCTTGGTGAGGCCGTCCTGCACGTAGGCATCGAAGCCGGCGAGCGGATCCTTGACGGAGCGCTTGGTCTGGGCTTCGACCACGCCGGGGAAGAGGACGACGCAACACCACAACGCAGCCATGCGAAGACGGACCATCAGGTACACTCCAGAGCTTGGTTGACAGGACACTCGCGACGAAAACTAGCCGGCTGGCGGCCGCTTCGTGAATCCGCGGCTACCGGAGGACCGCGGAAGCCTCGGGCCCGGTGGCGTTGGGCCGACTCAGCGAGGGTCGTTCCGACGGAGGAAGTCCCGGATCGCCGCCACGTACGCCTCTCGTTCGGTGAGCATGGTCATGTGAGCGCTGGCCTCGAAGATCCGTACCTCCGCGCCCGGAACGGTCCGGGCAAACCGTTCGACGGTCTCGGGGCGGGCCTCGTCGTTCCGGCCAGCGGTGAAGAGAACGGGCATCGTCAGGCCCGCCAGCGTGGCCGATCGATCGAAGGAGCGGAGATTGCCCTTCGGACTGAACTCGCTCGGGCCCCACATGGTCTGATAGACGACCGGGTTATACCCGGCGACGGCGCTGTCCGCCTCGGGAGGAAAGGGAGGCGCCATGCCGAAAACGAACTTGAGCATGAACTCCATCGACGCGACCTGGTACTCGTCTGAACTGGTCGTCCCGGCGGCCTCGTGAGCCGCGATGACGCGCTGGATGGAATCGGGCAGGGTGGCGAGCAGCTGGCGGCCATCCGCGGCCCAACTGGCGGTGGTAATCACCGGGCTGGCCAGGGTGACGGAGACGATCCCGGACGGGTTGGTGGCCAGGTATTCGAGCGCCAGCATGGTGCCCCACGAGTGCCCATACAAATGGACTCGGTCCAGCTTGAGCGCTTTGCGGAGCGAGTCCAGTTCCCGGACGTAGCGCCCGATCTGAAACAGCGTCGTGTCCGTCGAGCGGTCCGACCGACCCGAGCCGAGCTGATCGTAGAGGACGACCGGGCGGTCATCGCCCAGGGCGGTGAGCGGCTCGAGATAATGGGCGGTGTACCCCGGACCACCGTGGAGCAGGATGACCGGTACCCCGGGTCCGGAGCCGACCACGCGGTAGAAAATCGACCCGCCCTCGACAGCCAATCGGCCGTCACCCGCCGGGGGCGGGGTGGGGGCGGCGGCACAGGCCGCGCCGGCAAGCACCAGGATCAGGAGACAGTGGCGGGGCATTCGAGACCTTAGGGTCGGTGGTCTCGAGAAGGTGGGGCGCAAACCGGCGTCCGGCAATCCCCCGCCCGGGCGCGCTACGGGAAGAGCATCCGTCGGATCTCGTCGAGCACCAGGGGCCAGCCGGCGGAGTTCGGCGCGATGACCTCGAAATGGCCGGCGTCGGGCACCACGGTCAGACGGACGTCGTCGCCCGCCGCCCGAGCTCGGCGAACATAGGCTTCGCGGGGCGCCGCCGGCAGGATTCCGTCGAGAGCTCCCACCACGATGGCGTGTCGGACCCGCAGCGGGAGCAGGCCGAGCGGTGCCCCTTCGGCGTGACGCTCGGGAACCTCGATCGGCGACCCACCCACCACCAGGTTGGCGCCCCGCCCACAGGCACCCGGGAGTCGGGCGGCAAACTCGCCCAGGTCCATCACCGGCCCCAGCGCCACGGCGCCGCCGACCCGGAGTGGTGGTCCCCGCCGGAGGGCGCTGCCATCCGGCAACCGGGGCCGCGCCGCGGCCCACACCGCCAGATGCCCGCCGGCCGAGTGGCCCACCGTAATGACCCGGGCAGTATCGATCGGGTGCAACCGGGCCAGGACGCGGAGATGGTCGATGGCGTCCGACACGTCGTGAAAGGTGCCGGGCCAGGCACCGCCCGGCTCGTCCGCCGTTCGGTATTCGATGTTCCACGTCGCGATCCCCGTGTTTCGGAGCGCGTCGGCGAGGGCAGCGGTGTTGCCGAGCGACGCGAACGACCGCTGCCAACAGCCGCCGTGGATCACCACGGCCACCGGAAACGGACCGGCCCCGCTCGGGAGCCGGAGCTCGCCGAATTGGCGCCGATCGGCCCCGTACGAGACCGTGGCGTCGGGACCGCGGGAGGGCAGGGAATCCACCTGCCGCGGTCCGATCAGCCGGGCACACCCGTCGGGCCGGATGGTGAACGCCCCTCCCTCGATCCGCCACGCGGCGCCCGCCGCCCGGGTCAGATGAAACAGATCGTGGCCGCAGTGGCTCAGGCGGTCACCGACGCGGAATTGGTAGGGGCCCCAGACCATCGCCACGTCGCCATCGCTTCGCACCACGGCATCGAGCAGTCGCTCATCGAGCAGCGTGGTGGCGCGGACGACGATGCCCTTGTCCTCCGCCGCTGGCCGCCGCCCGATCGTGGCCTGGCCACCGCGGTACGATGCGGTCACCCAGCTGGCCCGGCTCGTGAACGTGGCGTCGAGGAGGAGCGTGTCCCGTCGTCGGAGCGCGGTGAAGAAGCTGTCCACCGCGGCGAGCACGTCACGACGTTGGGCGCCCTCGGGCCCGGCCAGCGGGGGCGGCCCGACCGCGGCGGCCCGGATGGTGGCGCAGGCGTCGGGGCGGATCGTGGCGGTCGAACTCGAGATTTGCCAGCGGCCTTCGACTCGGACCAGTCCGATCGCGGCGTATCCACACTGTAGGCGGTTGCCCTCCCCGCTCTCCGAAGGCGCCCATACCGCCGCCACGTCACCGTCCTGCCACACCTCGGCGTTGAGCAGTCGCTCGGGGCCCATCGGATTCGCGCGGCCACCCGCCATTGGCCCGCCTTCGATTCTGACCGATCCGCCGTCGTCGTACCGGGCCAGCACCGTCATGGCACCGGGGTGCGCCACGGCCGCCATGGCGGCGGCATCGGGTACGCTCCGGGCGGCGAAGTGCCGTTCGACGGTGGCGAGAATGGCGGCGCGATCCGGCGCATCCTGCGCCAGTGCCGGCGCGGCCCCGCCCAGCAGGGCCAGCGCCAGGATGGCGATCCTCACCCGGCCACCATTCGCCACGGCAGGGTAGTGCCGGCATGGTACGGCACCACCGAAACGCCCTCCCCTTCGCAGCGCTCGGGGACGGCCAGGGGTTCCCGGACCAGCCTCACCGTGCCCTCGTTGAGCGGTAGTCCGTGGAACCGGGCCCCGTGCTCCGAGGCGAATGCCTCGAATCGGTCAAGCGCCCCTTCCTCGTCGAAAACCGTGAGATAGGCCTCGAGCGCCACGGGTGCGTTGAAGACGCCGGCGCAGCCGCAGGCATTCTCCTTGGTGTGCACCGCGTGCGGCGCGGTGTCGGTGCCGAGAAAGAACTTCGGACTCCCCGAGGTGGCGGCCTTCCGGAGCGCCAGCCGATGCTTTTCCCGCTTGAGAATCGGGAGGCAGTAGAAGTGGGGCCGGATCCCGCCCTGGAAGATGGCGTTACGGCTGAATTGGAGGTGATGCGGCGTGATCGTAGCCGCCACGCGATCGCCGGCGGCGAGCACGAAGCCGACCGCCTCCTCCGTCGTGATGTGCTCGCAGACCACCTTGAGACCGGGGAAATCCCGGAGCACGGGCGCCAGAACCCGATCGAGGAACACCGCCTCCCGGTCGAAGATGTCGACGCTCGGTTCGGTCACCTCGCCATGGACCAGGAGCGGCATCCCGATCCGCTCCATGGCAGCCAACACCGGCGCGATTCGGCGAATGTCGCCCACGCCCTTGGCCGAATTGGTGGTGGCGTGCGCCGGATAGAGCTTGGCGGCGGTAAAGATCCGACGTTCGAATCCGGCCGTCAGATCGGCGGGGTCGGTCCCGTCGGTCAGATAGGCGGTCATCAGCGGCGCGAAATCCCGTCCGGGTCGGAGCCGGGCCGTTATCCGGCCCCGGTATGCCACGGCGTCCGCCGTGGTGACCACGGGCGGGTCGAGGTTGGGCATTACGATCGCCCGGGCAAACTGGCGCGCCGTGAAGTCCAGCACGTGGGCCAGCATCGGCCCGTCTCGGAGATGGACGTGCCAGTCGTCGGGACGACGGATGACCAGCGAGTTCATTGGCTGAGTTTCGTGAGCAACTCGCGGGTCTTGGGGTTGGCGGCGTTGCGGGCCAACGACTGCTCGAAGTAGGCTCGAGCCTGCGTCTTGTCTCCCCGCGCCATCCAGATCGCCCCGAGCCGATCGTAGGCGCGGAAGCTATTCGGGTACAGCTCGGTGTTGATCGTGAGGAATTCGATGGCCTTGGCAGTGTCCTGCGCCAGCGCGAACTGCCCGAGCTGGTTCAGGGCACCTTCGGACGGTAAGAAGGTGGCGCCGAGCCGGGCGGAGACCTTCCGGTAGTGATCGACGATCAGCCGCGGTGAGGCGAACACCCGTCCGAAGTCGAGTTTGAATCCATCGAAGATGAACCGGAGGGCGTCATACTCCGCGATCAGCGGCACCGAGCCGTGGTCGTCCTTCTCGTAGTATTTGTAGCCGTACCGGAGGCCGGAGTGGTTATAGGTCTCCATCACCGCGTTGAACTTGCTGATGGCCTCGTAGTGGGAATTGGCGGTCGTGTCGTCGGGGCTCATCGTGTTGGCCTTGGCCACGTAGAGGACCTTGCCGTCGAGCCGGGCCCCGGAAACGAAGGTTTTGGCCTGCTTGAGAAGCGTCTTGTTGTCCCACCAGAGACTCGGGTCGATCGCGATGTAGGCGTTGAACGTCTCGGGAATGGTGTAGAGCGCGTTGATCGTGGTGATTCCACCGAACGAATGGCCCACGAACACCCGGTACGGCGTCGTCCGGTACTTGCCCTCGATCTTCGGAATCAGTTCCGACTTGAGGAACGTGAAAAAGTTCCCCATGCCGCCGGTGGTCTTGAACATCGGTGTCGGCTTGCCGTCGAACCCGACCTCGACATGGGTCGGCGTCAGGTCCCGGGACCGGTCGGTATTGGGAATCGCAACGACGATCATCTCGGGAACCGCGTAGGTTCCGTTGACGCCGGTGCCGAGAATCTGGATCAACCCGGTGACCGAGTGAAAATGCGCGTCGCCGTCGAGGAGGTAGAGCACGGGGTACTTCTGAGGGGTCGACGTGGTGTCGTCATACGAAGGCGGCGTGTAGACCAGGTAGGGCCGCTGCTCCTTCAACGTGGTCGACCAGATCGAGTCGACCGTCCCGATGGTCGTGGACTTGGCAAAGCGCGACTGGGCGTTCCCCGCGGTCGCGAACATCAGGGTCAAGAGGCAGAGAAGCGGGGTGCGCACGGGTCGACTCCGGGTGTCAGGACGGACTGGCAAGAATGCTGATTCTAATTCCTCCCGACCGGGAGGGCCACGTGAGACGGGTGGATGCGGGGCCTGTCCCCGGGGCGCTTCCGGTTTGCCCCCGGCTGGCACGACCGGTAGCTTTGGCCTCCCCTGATCGTGGCGATGCTCGATGCATTTCAGCGCGGTTTTGTTGGTGGGGCTGGCGCTCCTGGCCCCGGCTCCACTCCCGGCGCAGGCCGGCGCCGCGCCCCAGCCGGGCCAACGGGTCATCCTGGTAACCGGCGCCACCAGCGGCCTTGGCCGTGAAGTGGCGATCCGCCTCGCGGCCGGCGGCGCGCATGTGATCCTGCACGGTCGGGATGCCAAGCGGGGCGCCGAGGTCCTGCGGGAGATCGAGCAGGCGGGCAAGGGGAGTGCCCGGTTCTACGCCGCCGACTTCGCGTCCAACGCCGAAGTCCGGGGCTTCGCCGAACGGATCCTCCGCGACTACGATCGGCTCCACGTCCTCGTCAACAACGCCGGGATCGGGTCGGTGCCCCCGGAGCGCGAAGTGACCGCCGAGGGCCATGAACTCCGCTTCCAGGTCAACTACCTCTCCACCGTGTTGCTGACCAGGCTGCTGCTGCCGAGACTGCTGGCCAGCAGCCCAGCTCGGGTGGTCAATGTCTCGTCGCTGTCGGCCAGTCCGGTCGATTTCGACGATGTGATGATCGCGAAGAACTACACGTCAGGCCGGGCCTACGGCCAAAGCAAGCTCGCCCAGGTGATGTTCACGTTCGACCTCGCGGCCGAGCTGGAGGGAAAGGGCGTGACGGTCAACGCGCTCCACCCGGCTACCCTGATGCCCACCGGGATGGTCCTCCGATCCGGTCGGCCGCCTCGGTCCACGATTGACGACGGTGCCCGGGCCGTACTCCAACTGGTGAACGAGGACATGGGAACCGGGCGGTTCTTCAACAGCCTGACCGAGGGGCGGGCGCACGCCCAGGCCTACGACGTGGCCGCCCGGGATCGCCTGAAGCGGGTCACCGAGGAACTGATCGGGCTTCGCTGAGCGAGTCGTGAAGACCCGGCCTCGCGATCCGTTCGATCCCCTCGACGGCCCGATCGCCGCGACGCTCGACCTCCACGGAGCGAGCCGGCTCGATGCCCCCCGCCGCCTCGGCGATTTCCTCGCGACGGCCATCCGAAGGCATCCGGGTGGCCTCGTGCATGTCATCACCGGGCGGGGACGGGGATCGGCGGCTGGGCCGGTCCTGTTCCCACTGGTGCGCCGCCTACTGGCCGGCGACCTGGCCCGGTATGCCGCGGCCTCCGGTCGCGACTACGACGACGGTGGATTCCTGGTTCGACTGCGGACTCGGGCCGAGCCGTCACCAGGGCCACGCCCTGGCTGAGCCCCGACCGAAAGGCTGCTCGAGATGATTCATCGGATCTGGCATGGTTGGACCACGTCGGCCAATCGGGCGGCGTATCAGGACCTGTTGCGGAGCACGGTGTTTCCGGGAATCGCCGCCAAGAACATCAAGGGGTACCGTGGAATCGAGCTGCTCTCCCGCGAACTGCCCGGCGGCGAATGGGAGTTCGTCACCGTCATGCGGTTCGATTCGATCGACGACGTTCGCGCTTTTGCCGGCGACGACTACGAGCGGGCCCACGTTCCCGATCCCGCCCGCCGCCTCCTCAGCCGCTGGGACGATCGATCCGCCCACTACGAGCGGCTGGAATCGATCAGCTACTGAGCAGCTCTTCCCCGTGAGGTTCCCGATGGTCCGATTCCTGTTGGCCGCGATTGGGCTTCCAGCCGTCCTCGCCGCTCAGCCCGCGCCGCGCCCCGAGGACGTCGCCACCCTCGACGGCATCATCAAGGCGTACTACGACGTCGTCAGCGGTCCGGCCGGATCCCTGCCCGACCCGGCTCGCGATGAGACCCTCCATCATCCCAAGGCGCGGATCACGATGCTGGAACGGACGGCGGACGGGTCGGCCACCGCGGCGATGATTACGTTGGCGGAGTACTACCAGCGGAACGGCACCGGCCCCCGCAAGGAGGGGTTCTTCGAGCGGGAGATCCACCGGGTCACCCAGCGGATCGGCTCCCTGGTCCACGTCTGGAGCACCTACGAGTCGGCCACCACCCCCGGCGGGAAGGCCTTCAGTCGAGGGATCAACAGCATCCAGCTATACTGGGATGGCAAGCGCTGGTGGATCCTGGGTTGGACGTTCGACGACGAACGGCACGGAAACCGGGTTCCGACCGAATATCTGCCCCGGCAGTGATCGCGGGGGGCCTTCCATAGAAAGGGTACGACCATGTCGGACGAAGATCTCAAGGCGGAACTCGAGCGGCTTCGGCGCGAAAACGACGCGTTGAAAAAGGGCGCCTCGAAGGGCGTCTCGCTCAAGGTGAGTGAAAAGGGCGGCGTGTCCGTGTACGGGTTGGGCCGATTCCCGATCACGTTCTATCAGGAGCAATGGGCCAAACTCCTCGACATGAGCGATGAGATCCGCGCCTTCATCGAGGCCAACAAGTCAGCGCTCAAGAAGAAGGACTGATCATGTCAGCTTCCCGTCGTGATTTCGTTCGGGTCGCCACCGCGGTTGGCGCCGGGCTTGCCATCCGGCCGGGCGCGGCGGCCGCCGTCCCCACCGCCGCGCCAGCGGCGCCGAACCGTTCCGGCGCCGCCAAGAAGTTACTGATCCTCGGCGGCACCGGCTTCATCGGCCCGAACACGGTGCGTTATGCGCTCGATCGAGGCCACCAGGTCACGATCCTCACCCGCGGCCGGAGCCAGGCCAAGGTGGCGGGCGTCGAACACCTGATCGCGGATCGGGAAGGCGACCTCAGCGTCCTCGGCAAGCGCCAGTGGGACGCGGTCCTCGATAACAACGCCCGCGACTACCGCTGGGTGACTCGAAGCGTCAAAGCACTCAAGGACTCGACCGGGCTCTACCTGTTCGTGTCCTCGATCTCCGCCTACCAGACGCCGGCGATGGGATATCAGCACGCCGGACGAGTCCTCGCCAAACCGATCATCGACGAGAATTCCGAGCGGTTCAGCCCGCCGGCCACCTGGAAGGACGGCGACCAGGTTCCCTACGGCCTCTCGAAGGCCATCGCCGAGAACCTGGTCCACGCGGCGTTCCCCGGTCGGGCCACCATCGTTCGGCCCGGCCTGATCGTCGGACCGACCGACCCAACCGATCGGTTCACCTACTGGCCCGTCCGGATCGACGAGGGCGGCGAGGTGCTTGCCCCAGGCAATCCCGATCACGCCATGCAGATCATCGATCAGCGCGACCTGACCGAGTGGATCGTTCGGCTGGCCGAGACCGGCACCACTGGTGACTTCAATGCCACCGGTCCGGCGGCCCGGATGTCGATGGCCGAGATGCTCTACGGCTGCCGGGCGGTGACGTCGACGCCGGTGCAGTTCACCTGGGTTCCGGAAACGTTCCTGGCCGAGCAGAAGGTGGCCGTCTGGAGCGAGCTGCCGGCGTGGGCGCCGGGCGAGCCGCTGATGTTCGTCGACGTCCAGCGCGCGGTGGCCGCGGGGCTCACCTTCCGGACGCTGGCCGACACGGCCCGCGACACGATCGAATGGGACAAGGCCCGCCCGGCCGCGGAGCGGGCCAAGCGGGCCGCCGGCATGACCCGAGCCCGCGAGGCCGAACTCCTGACCGCATGGAAGAACCGCGCCGGGAAGTAGCCGCTCCCGACGTCGGCTCGAGAAACCGACCGGCTCCTAGAGCCGGTCGATGCCCCGGAGAAGTCTGGTAAAGAACCCCACCGCGGCGGAGTAGTCCCGAAACGCCACCCGCTCGTTGACGCCGTGCACCCGCTCGCGATCCCCGTCGCCGAGCGGGACCGGCAGGAACCGGAAGACCCGGTCGCTGTGCGGGCCCCAGTACTTGGCGTCGGTTCCCCCCATCACCAAGTACGGAATGACCGGCGGATCCTCGCCGGGCACCATCCGTCGGATCGTGGTGGCGATCAGTTGGTACGCCGGCGACGAGATATCTGAAACCGGCGACGGATCGGTCACCGCGCTGTCCGTCGGCACGATCGAGATCAGCGTGTCAGCCACCACCCGTTTGACCCGTTCGGTAACGCTCGCTATCGTCTCACCGGGCCGGATCCGGAAGTTCACGACCGCCTCCGCTTCCGGTGGGAGGACATTGTCCTTGATGCCGGCCGAGAGCATCGTGGGTGCGGTGGTGGTATGCATCAGCGCTCCGCCGAGCGGATTGGCGGCCAGGCCCTTGGCCACGAACGGGCCGGTGAGCCAGAGATTGGCCATCAGCAGTTTGCGGCCAAAGGGCGCGAACGGCGCCATGGCCTCGACCATGCCCCGGGTCGGGCCATCGAGACTCGACGGGAACGGCTCCGCCTCCAGCCGAGCGATGGCCCGGCTCAGCGCCCCGACGGCCGTGCGCGCCGGCGGCATCGACGAATGGCCGCCATCCGCGCGAGCGGTCAGTCGCAGACTGAGATAGCCCTTTTCGGCAATGCCGACGATGGCGGATCGGCCCGAGAGCCCGGGCATCAACCCTGCCGCCATGAAGCCGCCTTCGTCGAGCACCAGTGCCGGTTTGACTCCCCGCGCCACCAACGTCTCGACGATGGGCCGCGCCCCGAACCGACCCCCGACCTCCTCGTCGTGCCCGAACGTCAGATACACCGTGCGCGGCGGGCGGTACCCTTCGCGGAGCAGCCCTTCGACCGCCTCGAGGATCGACAACACCGTCGTCTTGTCGTCGAGCGTTCCCCGACCCCAGACGAAACCGTCGGCGATGTCGCCGGAGAACGGATCGTGGGTCCACTGGTTTCGACTCGGCTCCGGAACCGGCACCACGTCCATGTGGCCCATCAGCACCACCGGAGCCGCCGTTGGATCGGCCCCCGTCCAGGTATAGACGAGGCTCAGGTCGGTGACGAACTCGCGCGTCAGCTGGGCGTGGACCAGCGGAAACGAGGCTTCGAGGTACCGGTGCAGCCCGAGGAACGCGGCGGTGTCGATCGGCCCGCCCGAGCGGAGCGACACGGTGGGGAAGCGAATGGCGCCCGCCAGGCGCGTGGCCGCGGCCGCGGAGTCGAGGGTGATGGCCGGTCCGGCGTCATCGGTGGCGAGAGGCGCCGGGGCGGTGAGCGACGAAGCCCTGACGACCATCGCAGCCAGCAAGCCGCCAGCCGCGATCAGCACGAGAAGAAGGAGTCGTTTCATGGGCGGGAATGTCGCCCACGGGGTCGAACCCCGCCAGAGCGGGGCTGGTACCGCGGCTAACGAATGAAGGTGCCGTCCTGCAGTTCCTGAAGCGCCTGGCGGAGTTCCGTCTGGGTGTTCATCACGATCGGGCCATACCACGCCACCGGTTCCCGGAGCGGCTTGCCCGACACGAGCAGAAACCGGATCCCCTCGGCGCCGGCCTGAACGGTCACCTCGTCGCCCGCATCGAACACCACCAGCGACCGGTTGCCGGTCTCCTCCCGAACGACGACATCATCGGCCTTTTCCGTCAGCACGCCGAACGGGTCCGAAGCGCCGCGGAACGTGCCCGAGCCCGCGAAGATGTAGGCAAAGGCCTGGCGATGGGTGTCCACGGGCAGCGTCTTCCGTCGCCCGGGTGGCACCGACACGTCGAGATAGGACGGATCCGCCGCGATTCCCTCGACCGGTCCCCGCCGTCCCCAGAACTCGCCGCAGACCACCCGGACCCGGGTCCCGTCGTCGTCGACGATCTCTGGAATATCCCTCGCCGCCACGTCCTGGTACCGTGGCGCCGTCATCTTGAGGGAGCTGGGGAGGTTGGCCCAGAGCTGGAAGCCGTGCATCCGCCCGGCGGCGTCGCCGGTTGGCATCTCGTGATGGAGGATGCCCCTGCCCGCGGTCATCCACTGGACGTCGCCCGCGCCGAGACTGCCCTGATTGCCGAGGCTGTCGGCGTGATCGACCGACCCGGCCAGCACGTAGGTGATCGTCTCGATGCCCCGATGCGGATGCCAGGGAAACCCGGCCTGATAGTCAGCCGGCCGGTCCCCCCGGAAGTCGTCGAACAGGAGGAATGGGTCGAAGTCAGCGGTGTTGCCGAAGCCAAAGGCGCGCCGGAGGTGGACGCCGGCTCCCTCGATGGTCGGTTGGGCCTGGACGATGCGCTTGACGGGCCGAATGGACATGGACGATCTCCCTGCTTGGTAAGGTGCCTTCCCGCTAGGTAGCCCAGGGAGGCCGCCGGAGTTCCCGGTGGCGGGCGGATGGTCAGGTTGCGAGGTATTCCCGGAGGCCGCTCAGGATCATTTCGACCGCCACCACCACGAGCAGCATGCCCATGAGCCGCTCGATGGCCGTCAGGCCGCGGGAGCCGAGGACCCGGGCCAGGCCGGTGGCGAAAAACAGCACAACTCCGCTCGCCAACCAGGCCAGCAGCAAGGCGGCCAACCAGGCCGGCCACCGATCGGGTTCCCGGCTGGTGAACAGCAGCACCGTGGCCATCGCACTCGGGCCCGCCACGTACGGAATGGCGAGTGGCACGATGAACGGCTCGGCCGCCACGTCTTCCTTGAGCGTGTGCTCGGTCGAGGGGAACACCATTCGGAGCGCGATCAGCAGCATGACGACGCCGCCAGCCACGGTCAGCGACACGCCCGACACGTGAAGGAGGTCGAGCAGTTTCGGCCCCCCGAACAGAAAGGCCACCAGCACGCCCAGCGCGATCACCAGCTCACGGAGGATGACCAGCCGGTGTCGCGCTGGCGGCACGTGCTTGAGGGCGGACAGGAACAACGGCACGTTGCCCAGCGGGTCCATCACGAAGAACAACAGGAGCGCCGCTGAGGCCACGGACAGCATCGAATCGGTCCTATGGCTGCCCGAACAGGCGAACCACGGCCCGCCGGCCCCGAATGGTGCGGGCGTCGTACCAGAACTCGACCGACTTGATGACTCGGTCGTCGCCCTCGAGGTCGATTCGGCGGGACTCGCCTCCGGCCGGGATGGTGTGGCGGAGCTCGACTTCCTGCCGGCCGCCGTTGCGGAAATGCACCTGAACCCGATGGAAGTCGACCGCGGCGCGGAGGACCCGGAGCTGGGTCGCGCTGAACTTTCCCTCGGCGCCGGTCACCACGATCACGTCGTGATCGACCCGATCGCTGACCTGGCGTTGACCCAGGAACGTCCAATCCTCGCTGGCTTCACCGACGGTGGCCGACGCCCCGCCGGTCAGCACGACCGCAGCCAGCAGCAGGGCTCTGCTCAGCCTCATGGGACACCTCACTGTGGTAGGTTTCGGACGGCAAAACGAATGATTCGCGGGACGACACCGAAATCTATCCGGGGCGGCCCGCACCGCCACATCGGACGCGAGGCGACCCTCCATGGTGGTGATCCGCCGCAGCCTCTGGACCCTGGTCGGGGCGCTGCTGCTGTACTTCCTCCTCAAACCGGTGCCGATCGAACCGGCGCCGTGGACGCCGACCCCCAACGCCGGCCTGACCGGCCCCTATGCCCCGAACTCTCTCCTGACCCTGGCCGACTCGATCCTCGTTCCGGGCAACGGGCCCGAGGATCTTACCCTCGGGCCCGACGGGCGGATCTACACCGGCCTGGTCGACGGACGGATCGTTCGGATCGATCGGACCACCGGCGCCGTCGACTCCGTTGCGGGCACCGGTGGTCGCCCCCTCGGTCTCCGCTTCGATCGGGAAGGCCGTCTCGTGGTCGCCGACGCGCGCCGGGGCCTGCTGTTGATCGACTCGGCAGGAACCGTCCGAGTGCTCGCCGAATCGGCGGGCGGCGCCAGGTTCAACTTCACCGACGCCGTCGACATCGCGCCCGACGGGATCATCTGGTTCTCCGATGCCTCCGCGCGGTGGGATGTCTCGACTGGCGGTCTGTTCGATTTCTGGGAAAGCCGTCCGACGGGCCGCCTGCTCCGGTTCGACCCGGCAACCGGCCAGACCACCGTTGCGCTCGACTCGATCGACTTCGCCAACGGGGTGGCCATCGGACCCGGCGGTGCCTGGCTCCTCCTCAACGAGACGATGGCGGGACGAATTCACCGCTACTGGATTTCCGGGCCGCACGCCGGCACGTCCGAGATCTTCGTGGACAGTCTCCCGGGGATGCCGGACAACATCGGCTACGACGGGCGGGGGACCTTCTGGGTCGGCCTCTATGCACCCCGGACTCCGGCCACCACGCGAATCCGGGCACTGCCGCCCTTCGTCCGCAAGATGATCTACCGGATTCCCGAGCGGCTCCGACTCAGCAAGGCGGACGCTCACGGCATGGTGATCGGCATCGATACACTCGGCCGGGTCCGCTACAATCTTCAGGATCCGACCGGTCGCTTCCACGCCACGACCGGCGGGGTGAGCGTCGGCGACGCGCTCTACGTCAGTACCCTGATCCGGGACGTCGTGGCCCGGGTCCGGCTCCCGGAGGGACGATGAAACTGCGCCGATGGTGTGGAGGCAGCGCGGCCCTGCTGACGGCGGCCTGCGGGACCACCACCGGGCCCGTGCCGATCACCACACCGGCTTTCGATCCGCCGGTCATGATCCCCGCACCCATCAGCACGCCGGGATGGGAGGACAGCGGCTACGTCACGCCCGATGGCCGGACGCTCTATTTCACCTACCTCCGGTTCGACCCGGTCGTGTTCCTCCAGTCGGGTCGGATCCGGGTGATCGGACCGGTTCGGCCCGGGTGGCCCACCACCCCGCCGTACGACACGATCGGGGCCGAGATCCACCGAAGCGATCTGGTCGGCGGCCAATGGACGGAGCCCGTCAACCTCGGGCCAACGATCAATCTGCCTCAGGGCCTCGAAGGGGATCAGTGGGTATCCGAAGATGGCAATCGGATTCTCTTTTCCGACGGCGCGCCCTCGCTGCCGGATCGGCCGCAGCCGGCGCTTTACTACGCCGAAAAACGGAACGGCGTATGGCAGCCCGCGGTGCTGGCGAGCAGTGTCGGATTCCCGTTCATCGAGCACGACGAAAATCCTCACCTGACTCGCGACGAGCAGACCCTCTTCTTCGAGTCGAGCCGCCCAGGCGGGTTCGGGCTCCAGGACATCTGGATGTCGCGCAAGGTCAACGGCCGGTGGACCACGCCTGAGAATCTCGGTGCTGGGGTCAACGGCGCCGGCGTCGACGGGTCGCCGTTCAGCCTCGACGGGACCGAGCTGTATTGGGACGACAAAGGCGGCGGCGCCGGCATCCGATGGTCGGTCCGACAAACGAACGGTGCCTGGCGGCCAGCCGTCGTGGTCCTGCCGGGTCCCTACGGCGACCCCTCGGTCACCGAAAGCGGCGACCTCTACGTCATCGGCGGCCGGGTGGTGGCCGATGGATTCGACGCTGACTTCTATTTCGCCTCGCGCCGACGCTGAGTCGACATGGCTTGCCCGCTCCCCCCTTCGCGACGCGGTCGTCGGTTGCCGACCGAGGCGGCGATCGGTAGGATTGCCCTGCACCCTCATTCCCGGAACGCCACCATGATTCGCATCCTTTCCGCGCCGCTCGCGTTGCTGTTGCTGGTCGCGCCCGCGGCCGCGCAGGCCAAGCTCAAGGTCTATATCTCTGTCGACATGGAGGGGATCGCCGGCATTGTGTCGGCCGCCCAGACCGGCGGCAGCGACTACGAGTGGGCTCGGCCCCTGATGCTGGCCGAGACCAACGCCGCCATAGCCGGGGCGTTCGAGGCGGGGGCCACCGAGGTGGTCGTCAACGACGCCCACGGCACCCACACCAACCTCCGCGCCGACGGGGTCGATCGGCGCGCGACCCTCATCAGCGGCAGCCCGAAGCCGCTTGGCATGGTGGAAGGCCTCGACGCGTCGTTCGACGCCGTGATCTTCATCGGCTACCATGGCCACGCCAATCAGGTCGACGCCCTTCACGGCCACACCTACAGCCACGCCCTCCGCCACGTCCGCATCAACGGACGGGAAGTGGGTGAGTACGGAACGGCGGGTATGGTGGCCGGCCACTTCCGAGTCCCGGTGGTGTTCGTGTCGGGCGATCGGGCGTTTGCGGAGGAAGCGCGGGCGTTCTTTCCGGGGGTCGAGGCGCTCGCGGTCAAGGATGCGATTGGGTTCAACGCGGCGCGAACCCTCCACCCGGCCGTGGCGCGGGAGCGGATCACGGCCGGCGTCAAAGCCGCCCTTGCCGGCCGCGCCAAGGCCAAGCCGGTGTCGATCGCGACGCCGATCAGCCTCGAGGTCGAGCTGAGCGCCACGCCCTACGCCGACGCGATGATGTTCGTGCCCGGGATGGAGCGGGTCGACGGCGCCACGGTGCGGTATCGGGCCCCGGATGCGCTCGTGGCCTACAAGGTGTCCCGGTTGATCCGGATGCTCGCGCGCGACTGATCCTCAGGCTCCCGCGCCGGCGCCTGCCGCGGCGCGGGGGTCGTTGTCCTACCCGCCCGCGCTCCGGACTTGATGCCGGAACCCACTCGGCGTCATGCCGGTGCCCCGTCGGAAGAACCGGGAAAAGTACGCTGGGTCGTCGAAGCCGATCCCCCGCGCCACCCGTGCCGCCGATTCCCCTCCGATCAGTCGTCGCTTGGCCTCCACCGTCAGTCGATCCGCGATGCAGGCCTTGGCGGTGGCGCCGAGCAGATCGCGCACCACCGCGTTCAGGTGGCCTGGAGTGACCCCGAGCCGTTCCGCGTACCAATCGACCCGATGGTGCCGGGTCAGTTCGTTTTCGAGCAGCTGGCGGAACCGGAAAGCCAGGTCGTTGGCCCCCGTGTCGCCCCGACCGCCGTGTTTCGCGACGAACAGACGGTTGAGGCGGACCAGTTCCTCGTAGACCATGGCCCGGAGCAGGTGGAGACTGTCGCCTCGAAAGTTGACGATCTCGGTCCGCATCGCCTCGAACCGGGCCCGCAATCGGTCCGCGTCAGCCGTTCCCAGAACCAGTGCGTGACGGCCGTCTGGGGCGTCGAAGCAGGCCAGTCGATGGATGAACAGGGGGTCGTTGAAGAACACCTGGAGGAACTCGGCCTGGAAGAACAGGCAGAGGCCGTCGACCCGGTCGGTCCGCCAGCGGCGAACCTGACCGGGTGACGTGAAGAGCACGGTGCCGGGCCGAAGGGGGAAGCGGGCCTCGTCGAGCCAGAAGGCGCCCCCGCCGGCCGTGACCAGGAAGATGTCGTGAAAGCCGAGCCGGTGGGGAGAGCCGGAGTCGACGTCCCGCCGGAATCCCGGAAGGTCGTCGATCCATCCTACGTCGACCAGGAGCTCGGGCCCGTACTTCCTCCTGAGGAAGTCGACGTGGCGAGCCTTGGCCGGTTTCTGCATCGTTGAAAAGTACCAGTCCAGAAGCGATCCGACCAAGTGGTCGCCCCGTAGGGTAGGGACCCCCGCTTCGTGGAGACCTGATGATCGGCCCTACCGTCCTGCTGATGCTTGCCCTTGGCCAGACCCCGACCGGCACCGTCCCCGTCGGCGACGCGGGCTGGGACCTCCAGTCCGGCGTGACCCGGACCGAGTACCTCGGCCGGTCGGCGTTCCGGGCTGGCACCGGTCGGGCGATCCACCGGGCCACCCGCCTCGAAGACGGTACCATCGATGTCGACGTGGCCCTCAACGGGAAGCGATCGTTCGTCTACCTCCAGTACCGGATGGCGACCGATGGGGAACACGAGGAGATCTACCTCCGGCCCCACAAGTCCGGTCTCCCCGACGCGGTCCAGTACGCCCCGGTGTTTCGCAACGAGTCCGCCTGGCAGCTCTACCATCGAGAGGGCAATACGGCGGAGGTCGAGTTCGAGACCGGACGATGGGTCCGGCTTCGGCTGGTCCTCTCCGGCCGTCAGGCGGCCCTCTTCGTGGGCGACACGACCCGTCCGGTGATGGTGGTCCCGCGGATGGCTCGTGATCCGGCTCCCGGGTACCTGGCGATCCGCGGGTTCGTGCCTCAGGGCTCGCGGGCAACGGAGGCGGCGTACTTCTCGAACCTCGTGGTCCGGCCCGGGTTCGTCCCATTCCGGTTCCCCACGGTGCCGGCGCCGACGCCGCCGGCCGGCGTCATCAAGGATTGGGAACTGTCCGAGTCGTTCGTGGCCGATTCCGGCACCATCGCCGCGCTCCCGCCGTTGGACGGCCGTCGCTGGATTCCGGCATCCGCCGATGCCGACGGACTCCTGGTCGTCAACCGGTTCCTCGCCAGGCCCGGTCAAGCCCGCCGTTCCACCACGATCGCCCGGATCCGGGTCGAGGCGTCGGCCGCCGGGATCCATCCGCTGGCGCTCGGATTCAGCGACGACATGACGGTCTTCCTCAACGGGCAACCCATCGCGGCGGCCCGGGCCCCGTATAGCTACAACTTCCCGAGGCAGGAGGGTTTGATCGGCCTCGAGCAACAGGTCGTATTCCTCCCGCTCGTGGCAGGCACGAACGACATAGCCGTGGCGCTGACCGATGGGTTCGGCGGCTGGGGGATCATGGGGCGGTGGCTGTCGGAGCCGCTGCGCCGGTAGTGATTGCGGTTGCTGGGATCGATCCGGTACGTTCCCGGATCCGCGACGGGTCCGAACGGCCTCGTGGCGGCACCTCCGCTCGGGAGTTCCTCCGTGATCGATCCCCGCCCGTTCCTGACCCTGCTGGTGCTGCTCGGGGCCACCGATTTGGTCGGGCAACCCGACCCCGGTCCTGCCGAGCGGGCCATCCGCGCCGCTCGCGAGGGCTCCAACCTCGCGATTGCCCGCCACGACACGGCCGGGGTGGCCGCGAGCTTTGCGCCGGGCATCGTCGCCGTGCTGTCGACCTCGGCCGTCATCGTCGGCCGGGATCAACTGGCCAGGGCTTTTGCCGGGCAATTCGCTGGTCGTCCCGACGTGATCTATCGCCGGACACCAGCGACGGTGACGGTGTTTCAGCCCTGGCGGATGGCCAGCGAGGAGGGTCGATGGGAGGGGGGCTGGACCGAGCGGGACGGACCGGTCAAAGTCGGCGGTCGCTACTTCGCCAAATGGCGGATGTTCGGCGACGCCTGGCTCATCGAAAGCGAGATCTTCGTGCCCGATCGATGCGAGGGCGGCGCCTACTGTCGCGCCGCCCCGTGAGTCCGAATCCGCCGCCTTACGCGGCTATCGGTCGGGTGGTCTGTTCGTCTTCGCGGGCGCACAGCGGCGCCAGCCGGGGTTCGGCTCCCAGCCAGTAGAGGCCGTTGGCCATGATGCAGAACCCGGTGGCGGCAAACCACACCATGGCGACGCCGACGAACCCGGTAAATGCCAGCCACCACGGGCTGTGAAGAACCGACAACGCCGACGCAATCGAAATGTTGATCCCCACCGCCAGGTAGATCCGCCGCTCGAGGTACCAGCTGTCCGTCTGCATCCGGTACCAGGTGGTTCCCGGGGTGGCCAGCTTCCCAGTGAAGCCGAACAACCGCAGGACGTTGCCGACCAGGCAGTAGCCGGTCAGCGCCACGACGATCGACGCGAAGCCGGTTGCCACCACGAGAGCCACCGCCCAGGGGTGCACGAACACCGCCAGCGACGTGCCCAACAGGAGTACGAAGCCGGCAATCAGCCAGACGGTGCGCTCGATGTACCACCGATCGGTTGGAACGATGTAAACGCCGGAACGGAAAGCCACGGGGAACCGCCTGGACGAGGGTCGATTCCACGCTAGCGAAAAATGCCGTCACCCGCCAGCGTCAAACCGCCTGCCGGAAGGAAGTCTCAGAGTTTCTTTTCCCTCTCGTGACGAATCACCCCCCCCAGACCCGCGAGTACACCCGGAGCCAGTTCCCTCCCATCACCTTGGCGATGTCGGCCTCGTTCCACCCCCGTCGCCGGAACCCGGCGATCAGGTTGGGCAACTCGCCGATCGACTCGAATCCCTTCACGAAGCGCCAGGGCTCGCTGATCATGTCGGATGGGATGATGTCGCGGTTGACGCCACCGCCATACGGGATCGGCATCCCGTCGACGAAGTCGGTGCCCATGCCGACATGATCGACCCCGACCCGCTTGCGGATGTACTCGTACTGTTCGATGTGCTCATCGATGCCGATATGCGGCGTCGGGCCCGTGTTGCCGCGGCTCCTGACGTGGAAGTCGTTGACGGCCGTGATGCCGATGACGCCACCGGTCCCGGCAATCGCGTCGATGACCCGGTCGCTGACGCACCGCGGATTGTCGGCGATGGCGCTGATGTTGGTGTGGGTGCATACCACCGGAACCCCACGGGACGCCGCGATCGCGTCGAGCGTGGTCTGCTCTCCGGTGTGGCCGCCGACGTCGAGTACCAGCCGCAGCGCGTGAATCTCCTCGACCAGGCGGTGGCCCGCCCGCGTCAGGCCGATCCGGGGCTCGAGGCAGCCGGCGCCGAACGGATTGGTGGTGTTGTAGCAGAGACCGATGATGCGGAGTCCGATCTCGGCAAAAGCGCGAAGCGCCGTCGTCGAGGACCCAAGGGGAGAGTTGAAGCTGGCGCCGAGCGCGTCGGCGGATTGCCAGCAGAAGACGTTGGCGATTCGGTTGTCCCGCCGAGCGGCGCGGATCTCGCCAACGGACTTGGCGAGCACCACCTCGGTTCGGTATTGGTCGAAGAACCGGAGCAGCCCGGCAAACCCCGCCATGTCACTCGGGCCGCCTGCTACGCCACAGTGGACGCCTCCTTGCTGCAT
>CADEGB010000013.1 GCA_902826755.1 uncultured Gemmatimonadota bacterium | reverse complement strand
CAGACCGTCGACCCTCGCTTCCGGATCGCGGGCTGGAATGACAGCTACACCGGCTCCCCCATCCCGGCCGCCGAGATGCGCGAATGGCTGGAGGCCACGGTCGAGCGGGTTCTGGCACTCAAGCCGCGGCGGGTGCTCGAGATCGGCTGCGGCACGGGGATGATCCTCTACCGAGTGGCCCCAAAGGTCGATCACTACACCGGCGTCGACATCTCCGCGGAAGGGCTGGAGTCGATTCGGAACGAGCTGACACCGGCGGAGGCGGCCAAGGTGTCGCTGTTGCACCGCGCGGCCCACGAGCTCGATCACCTCGCCGAGCGTTCGTTCGACCTGGTGATCATCAACTCGGTCGCTCAGTATTTCCCCGACGCCGACTACCTGACCCGAGTGCTGAAGCGGGCCACCGATCTGATCGCCGACGGCGGGCACGTGCTGGTCGGCGACGTCCGGAGCCTGCCCCACCTCCCGTCATTCCATACCTCGATCGGCCTCCGCCTGGCGAGCCCGTCGATCAGCCGGGCCGACTTGCGTCAGCAGGTTGCGCAGCGGGTGGCGTTCGAGAGTGAACTGGTGCTGTCCGAAGGGTTCTTCCGGACCCTGGCCGTCGACATCCCGCGCCTCGGCAACGTCAGCATCCAGCTCAAACGGGGTCGGGCACGCAATGAGCTGACCCGGTTTCGCTACGATGCCATCCTCGAGGTGGGGATCGGATCGAGCGCCCGTACCGCCGCGCCGGCCAACGCCAAGACTGCGGCAACGCTGGAGGAGATCCGGACCCAACTCGACGCCAAACCCGAGTCCCTGTACCTGGCCGACCTGCCGAACGCCCGGCTGACCGGTCTCGTCGAGGCGGCGCACGACCTGGCGGAGCGGCCGGATGTTACCGGATCGATCGATGACCTGCGGGCTCTGGAACAGTCGAATCAGGGGATCGACCCCGAGGACCTCTTTGGCCTCGATCCGAGGTACCAGGTCGAAGTCCGCTGGGCCTCGTCCGGCGATCCCAGCCGCTTCGATGTCCTGTTTCGTTCAGTCGAGTTGACCGGACGTAGCGGCGCGGAATGGCCGGAGCCGGTCTTCACGGCCAAACCGGCCGACTACGCCAATACCCCCGGCGGAACGGGCGACACCGCGCAGGTTGGTAAGGCGCTTCGGGCTCACCTCGAGGCCAGGCTGCCCGAGTACATGGTGCCGGCCAGCTTCGTCGTGCTGAACGAGTTGCCGTTGACGCCGAATGGCAAGATCGATCGCAAGGCGCTTCCCGACCCGCAGCGGGAGGCCGGACCGGGGGCCACGGCCTTTGCTCCGCCCAGCAACCTCCTGGAGCAGCAGATCAGCGGTGTCTGGCAGGAGTTGTTGAGCATCGAGCGGGTCGGGCGCCACGACAATATCTTCGACCTCGGCGCCAACTCCCTGATCACGATGCAAGCGAACAATCGGCTCTCGGCCGTACTCGAACGGAAGGTGTCGCTGGTCAGCATGTTCCGATTCCCGACGGTGGCCGCCTTGGCGGCGCACCTGGCCGAGAGTGATACGCCGGGGGGACCGGTGGTGGACCAGCGCGCGGTGGAGCGGCAAAGCCGCTCGGACCAGGCTGCCCAGCGGCGGCGAGCCCTCCGGGCGGGACGGACCGAGCCGTGAGAGATTCCGATATTGCGGTCATCGGGATGGCCGGGCGGTTTCCCGGCGCCCGAAACGTCGACCAGTTCTGGGCCAACGTCCGGGATGGCGTCGAGTCGATCCGGACGCTCACCGACGAGGAGTTGTTGGCCGCCGGGGTCACCCCGGCCGAGCTGAACGATCCGGACTACGTCAAGGTCTGCCCGGTGCTCGAGGGAGTGGATCAGTTCGACGCCGGGTTCTTCGGGTTCAATCCGCGAGATGCCGCGGTCATGGACCCCGCTCACCGCCTCTTTCTCGAGGTAGCGTGGGAGGCGATGGAGCACGCGGGGCACACGGGGTTCCCGGACGAGGGACCGGTGGGCGTGTTCGCGGGCTCGGGGGCGTCGTACTACCTGATGGACCACGTGCGCCGCAACCCGGCCCTGATGCGGTCGATGGGCGAGTTCCTCGTCCGGCATACCAACAACGACATGAACTTCCTCGCCACCCGGGTGTCCTACGAAATGGACCTCCGGGGGCCAAGTCTCAACATCCAAACCGCGTGCTCGACCGCCCTCGTCGCGGTGCACGTGGCGTGCGAGAGTATTCGCCGAGGCGAATGCACCTTGGCGATCGCCGGTGGTTCGACGGTCCTGATTCCGGACCGGCGAGGCTATCTCTACCACGAGGGCGAGATCATGTCGCCGGACGGTCATTGCCGGCCGTTCGACGCCAAGAGCGCCGGCACCGTGTTCGGCAGCGGGAGCGGGTGTGTCGTGCTCAAGCGCCTCTCGGCCGCCCTGGATGACGGCGATACGGTCCACGCGGTCATCAAGGGCTCGGCCGTCAACAACGACGGTGCGATGCGGGTCGGCTACCTGGCGCCAGGCGTCGAGGGCCAGGCCGCGGCGGTGGCCCTTGCCCTCGACGCATCGGGCGTTCCGGCCGACAGCATCAGCTACATCGAAACGCATGGGACCGGGACCAGTGTCGGGGACCCGATCGAGGTGGCGGCTCTCAACCAGGCCTTTCGGGGTCGGACCGACCGGCGTCGCTATTGCGCCATCGGTTCCGTCAAGTCCAACATGGGCCACCTGGGCGAAGCGGCCGGCGCCGCCTCGCTGATCAAGGCGGTGATGGCCCTCAAACATCGCCAGTTGCCGCCCAGTCTCGGGTTCGAGACGCCGAGTCCGCAGATCGACTTCGACGACAGCCCGTTCTTCGTCAACGACAAGCTCCGGCCCTGGTCCGCGGAGGGACCGCGGCGGTGCGGCGTCACCTCGTTGGGGGCCGGCGGGACCAACTGTCACCTGATCCTGGAGGAGGCGCCGGCTCACCTCGACGCGGAGGGGGCCCGGGCGGCCCATCTCCTGGTGCTGTCGGCTCGCACCCCGGATGCCCTGACCCGATCGCGGGAGGCCCTGGCCACCCGTCTCGAGGAGGATTCCTCGGTCGCCTTGGCCGACGCCGCCTGGACCCTGGCCGCGGGGCGCCGTCCCATGGCCGAGCGTTGCGCCCTCGTCGTCCGAGATCGCGACAGCGCCGTGCGTCTGCTCCGCGATCCTGGTTCCAAACTCGTGCTGACCCAACGGGCCGACGACGCGACCCGGTCGGTCGTGTTCATGTTCCCCGGTGGGGGTGCTCAGTATCCCAGGATGGGCCTGGACCTGTATCAGAGCGAGCCCGCCTACCGCGACGCCGCCGATGCGTGTTTTGCGGTCATCAACCCGGTGCTGGGGCGCCGGCTCGAGACGCTGCTGTTCTGTGAGCCCGCCGACCTCGAGGCCGCCGGCCGCGAACTCGAACGGCCCGCGCTGACGCTGCCGGCCCTGTTCACCACCGAGTACGCGTTGGCCAAGATGTACGAGGCCTGGGGCATCCGCCCGGTGGCTTTGCTCGGGCACAGCATGGGCGAATACGTCGCCGCCTGTCTGGCCGGCGTCATGACGCTGGAGGAGGCGCTCCGGCTGGTGATGCTGCGCGGCCGGTTGTTCGAGGCAACGGCTCGGGGCGGCATGCTGAGCGTTCCGCTGCCCGAGGCCGAGTTGCGGAGCCTGATGCCACCGGGCCTCTCCATCGCGGCGGTCAACGCCCCGGAACTGTGCGTGGCCTCCGGCCCGGTGGCCCTGATCGACGAACTGGAGCGGCTCCTCGAGGGTCGCGACATCGACAGTACTCGAGTGCGGATCGAGGTTGCCGCTCACTCATCGATGCTCGACCCGATTCTGGACGAGTTCCGCGCCCTCTGTCGGACCATCGCGTGGCGCCCGCCGCAGATCCCGTTCGTGTCGAACGTCAGCGGGCAGTGGATCCGCGACGACGAAGCCACCAATCCGGATTACTGGGTCAACCATTTGCGTTCGACGGTCCGGTTCGCCGACTGTCTGGACACCATCACGGCGGGTGACGAGCGCGTGCTGCTGGAGATCGGCCCCGGTCGAACCCTCAGCACCCTGGCCCGTTCGCAGGCCCGCCCCGCTCGATTCGTGTCCAACTCGATGCGCCACGCGGACGAGGTGACGTCGGATCTCGACTTCGCGCTGACAGTGGTGGGTCGACTCTGGCTCGCGGGCGTTCCCATCGAATGGTCGGCGCTCTACGACGGTCAGCTCCTCAATCGGATCCCCTTGCCCACGTACTCGTGGGATCACGCTCGCTACTGGATCGAGCCGCCCGCGCCGGGGGCCACCCCGGAGCCGGCCGCGAGCGATGGCGGCCGCCGCCAGCGGGTCGAGGATTGGTTCACGCGTCCGTTCTGGCGTCAGGCCTTGCCGCTTCCGGCCGTGACCGCGGCAAGCAAGCGGGTCGTGGTCTTTGCCGATGCGGCGGGCTTCTGCGACCTGGTGGCCGGCGTCCTGCGAGCCGCGGGTCGCGAGGTCACTCTCGTGCGGTCTGGCCCGGCGTGGGTCGAAGGCCAGGGCGACTTCACGGTGCGTCCCGCCGCCACGGAGGACTATGAGCGGTTGGTCAAAGCGCTGATGGCCGGCGGGGGGTTGCCAGACCACATCATCCACGGGTGGGGGGTTACCGAAGGCCAAGCACCGACCCTGGAGTCGGTGCTGGACCATGGGTTCCACAGCCTCCATTGTCTGGCCCAGGCGCTCAGCAACGAAGATCCCGATGCCCGGCTGGTCCTCGACGTGCTCACCAGTAACCTGCAGCGGGTGGCTGGCGAGTCCGTCCTCGAGCCCGCCAAGGCGCTGGTCCTGGGACCGGCCCGAGTGATGCCCCAGGAATTTCCCAACGTGCGGGCCCGGGCGATCGACCTGGTGCTGCCGCCGGTCGGCGCGGCCCGCCACGGGCTGGCGGCCCTGGTGGCGGCCGAAACGGCCGCCGACCCGAAGGCCGAGACCGTGGCCTTTCGGGGTCGGGATCGATTCGAGATGGCCCTGGAGTCGGTCCAGCTCGACGGGGGGGTGACCGCCCGGCTTCGAGAAGGCGGCGTCTACCTGATCACCGGCGGCTTGGGCGGCATCGGCTACACCCTGGCCGAGCACCTTGCCCGTCGGTATCGGGCCAAACTCGTGCTCCTGGGGCGCGGCGCCGCGGCGGGCCGGGCGCAGAGCCGCATCGCCGCGCTCGAGGCGTCCGGGGCGGAGGTCCTGGTCGTTCAGGCGGATGTCACCCTGGTCGACCAGATGAGTTCCGCCGTGAGTCGCGCGGTGGCCCGGTTTGGGCGGATCGACGGCGTGTTCCACGCCGCGGGCGTCCTTGGCGACAGCCTGATGCCCTTGAAGACGCGCGAAGACGCCGAGCGGGTGTTGGCGCCGAAGGTGCAGGGTACCCTGGCGCTCGACGTGGCCCTGGCTGGCATCCCCGTCGATTTCCTCGTGTTGTTCTCGTCGATCAGCTCGCTGGCCGGACTGCCGGGGCAGTCGGACTACACCGGCGCCAACGCCTTTCTCGATGCCTTCGCTCAGGCCCGCAATGCCCAGGATGGGACCTTTGTCGTGGCCCTCAACTGGAGCGCGTGGCGCGAGACCGGCATGGCGGCCAACATCGCCTCCGGGGCCGGCGCCGCGGGCGGCGGAGACATCCACGAGGAGATCCACCCGGTCCTGGGCCACCGGATCTGGGCCAACGCCGAGGCCGAGTTGTTTGCCGCGCAGCTGTCCGTCCCGACGCACTGGGTGCTGGCCGAGCACCGGATCCGGGGGGGACGTTCGCTGATGCCGGGGACCGGGCACCTCGAACTCGTCCGCGCCGCCATTCAGGCGCGTCCCGAGCCCCGAACCCTGGAGATCCGCGACCTGGCGTTCATGTCGGCGTTCGTCGTTCCCGAACAGGCCCCTCGCGAACTCCGAGTCCATGTCGCCAGGAATGGCGGAGCGCATCACGCCGTCGCGATCGCCGGCCGAGCCACGGCGGACGACGGACGAACGGTCTGGCAGGAACATGTCACGGCCCACGCGGGATACGTCGACACGCCGCCACCCTCGCCGCTCGATCTCAAGGCCATCGCCGGGCGCTGTACCGTCCGCGAAGAGCGCTTCACGCCAACGCAGGAAAGCCCCCATATGGATTTCGGGGGGCGTTGGAAGAATCTGGTGTCCATTCGCTACGGCAAGGGCGAGGCGCTGGTGACACTCGAACTGCCATCAGCCTATGCCGACGAGCTCGAACAGTACCCGCTCCATCCCGCGCTCCTGGACATGGCCACTGGACGGTGTGAGGGCCTGGTGCCGGGAGTCGACCCGACCAAGGACTTCTACGTCCCGCTGTCGTATACGACGTTACGGATGTTCGCTCCGCTGGCGTCGCGGATCGCGGCGCACGTCCGGCTGGCGCCCAGCGACTTCGATCCGAAGGAGCTGGTCGTCTTCAACGTGACGATCACCGACGAGTCGGGTCGGGTCCTCGTTGACGTCGAAGAATTCGTGATGACCCGGGTGACGGACACCAGTCAGCTGCAGGATCCAGCCGCCCGGCCGGATTCGCGGCGGGCCCATGCCAGCTTCGAGCCGCCCGCCGCGCCGGCGGTGGCGCCACCCATGGTGCAGATGCTCGATGGGGCGATTGGCTCGGCCGAGGGCATGGAGGCGATCGAGCGGGTCCTCGCGGGTCCGCCGGTGCCGCAGCTCTTCGCGACCCCGCTCCCGGTCGAGAAGCTGATCGCCGACCTGAGGCAACCCCCGGTGCGGCCCGCCCCGGCGGCCGCCGCTGGTCCGGTGGTTCCGACCGTACCGGTCGAGGAAGTGGAAGCCGCGCTGGTTACCCACGAGGCCATTCGAGAGTGTGCGGTGCTGCAGCGGCGGAACCGGCCGGGGGAGCTGAAACTCGTGGCCTACATGGCCTTCGAGCCGGGCGAGCAGGCCACCGTGAGCGATCTCCGCCGGTTCCTCAAGGCCCGACTGACCGAGAACCTGGTCCCGAGCACGTTCGTCGATCTGGATACATTGCCCAAGGCGGCCGACGGAAGCATCGACCGCGGTGCCTTGCCCGATCCCTTCGGAGCGGTCGACGATTCGGTGGCGCCGCGAACCGAGACGGAGGCCCTGATCGCCGACATCTGGAAGGAAGTGCTCGGCGTCGATCGGATCAGCGTCTACGACAACTTCTTCGATGCCGGTGGGCATTCGCTGCTGGCCGTCCGGGTCGTGGTCAAGATCGACAAGAAGATCGGGGTCCGACTCAATCAGGCCGTCATGGTATTGCAGACCCTGGAACAGATCGCCGCCGAGTGCGATCGCCGCCGAGCCACGACGGCCGCCGCCGCGGCACCGGCCCCGGCGGCGGACCCGGCCCCAGCGGCGTCGGGGCTCGGTCGGCGTTTGATGAATGCACTGAGGCGCGAATGAACCCGTTGTACTTCGGTCGGGCCCCCAAAGCGTTGTTCGGCGTCTATCACCCCCCCAAGGCCTCCCAGGCCCGCGGCAGTGGGGTGGTCCTGTGCTATCCGTTCGGCCAGGAGTACATGCGGGCCCACCGAGCCTTCCGGCAGATGGCGCTCCTGCTGGCAAAGAACGGCTTCCACGTACTCCGCTTCGACTATTCCGGTACCGGCGATTCTTCGGGCGACGGCACGGATGCCACGTTGGCGGACTGGATTCACGATGCGGGCGAGGCGGCCGACGAACTGAAGGAAACGGCCGAAATCAGCCGAGTTTCCTTCGTCGGCCTGAGGCTCGGCGCGGCCATCGCCGCCGCCGCCGCGGATGGCCGCACCGACGTGGACCAGGTCGTCCTCTGGGACCCGGCCGTTCGGGGCTCCGACTATCTGGTCGAGATCCTGACCGAGCGCACCGACAGCGTCGGGCACTCCCGGACGTCCCGATCGGACGGTGGCACGATCGGCAGCATGGGCTTCCCGGTCACCACGCGACTCCGAACGGAGCTGGAGCAGTTCGATCTGCTCGCCGTCGGCCCCCCGCGGGGAACGAGCGCCCGTCTCCTGGTGACCTCGCATGAGCGGGAGGAGTTCTCCCGGGTTGCCAGCCATCAGCTTCCCGGTGTCAAGCTGACCACGCAGTTGGTCCCCAGCGACGGCAGCTGGAACGAGGTGGACGACTACGGCGGCGCGTTGATCCCGGTCCTTTTGATCCAGGCGATCGTGGCCTATTTGTCTCAGGAGTCGGTATGAGTCATGGCCGTGAGAAGGCCATCAAGTTCGGCACCGGGGCGTCGCTCGTCGGCGTCGTCACCGAGCCAGCCCCGGGCACCGCGACGGCGGACAAACCGGCTTTTCTCCTCCTGAACTCCGGCATTCTCCACCGGGTCGGCTCCTGCCGGTTGAGCGTCCGGGTGGCCCGGGCGCTCAGTGCCCAGGGGTTCACCAGCCTTCGGTTCGATTACTCCGGAATCGGCGACAGCGATCAGCGGCGGGATGCGCTGCCGTTCGAGGAAAGCTCGGTGCTCGAGACGCGGGAGGCGATGGACTACCTGACCAAGACCAAGGGGATCAAGCGGTTCGTGCTGATGGGCCTGTGCTCCGGCTCCGACATGGCTCACGAAACGGCCGTGGTCGACGACCGGGTCGTCGCGTTGATGATGCTCGATGCCTGGGCCTACAAGACGCCGATGTATCACGTCCATCGGTTCATGCAACGCTATGCGCCTAAGCTCTTCAACTGGCGCGTCTGGCAGAATTCGATCCGGATCCGGTGGCAAATGCTCCGGGGCACCTACCAGGGCTGGCGAAAGCCGGACCCGACTCAAGGGGTCGAACTCGAGGTCGCCACGTATGTTCGCGTCTTCCCGCCCAAAGAGCGGGTCGAACGGGATCTTCGGCTGTTCGTCGAGCGGGGGATCGCCCTCTATTTCGTCTGGACCGGCGGCCTCCGAGAGTACAAGTACCGGGGCCAATACGCGGCGTCGTTCAAGGGCGTCAACTTCAACGGTCACCTTCGCGAGGAGTACCTGCCGGAGGCGGACCACATCATCACCGGCCTCAAGCAGCAGGACCTGGTGCTGAACAACGTGGTGGCCTGGGCCAACGCGCTCGGGTAAACGGCGACGGATCCAGCCACAGCCGGCACCGACGCTGCTTGCATCGGGTGCTCCGGGGCCCTAGCGTTTCCACCTCAATCCACAGCGTGGTCGAGGATGATCCGTTTCTCCGCCCAACTCCGTGCGGCGCTCGGGGTGCAGGTGCTCCTGGTGTCCGCCGCGGCCGCTCAGGCTCGCCCCTCCCCGTCGGCCGAGGTTCGCTCGTACCTGTCCGTCGATGCCCCGGTGGTGGCGTTGGTCAACGTCGACGTGGTCGACGGTACCGGCGGCCCGGGAAAACGCCGGCAAACGGTGGTCATCTCGGCCGACCGGATCACGGCGGTCGGTGCCGCCGGCTCGGTGGCCATTCCGGCGGGTGCCCGGGTCCTCGACCTGGCTGGCCACACGGTCATCCCCGGGATCGTCGGGATGCATGACCACATGTTCTACACCACGCCGGCGTTCACCAGCGTCCAGTCCAACTATTCGTTTCCGCGGCTCTATCTCGCCAGCGGGGTCACCACCGTCCGAACTACCGGGAGCAACGCTCCCTATACCGAGCTCACCCTCAAGGCGGGCATCGAGCGCGGCGAAGTGCCGGGCCCCCGGATCCACATCACCGGGCCGTACCTGATCTCGCCGGGGCCGACCCGGTACGAGGGGATGTACGAACTCAAGGATGAGGCGGCGGCGCGCCGGGTGGTGCGCCACTGGGCCGAGGAGGGGGCGGAATGGATCAAGGTGTACACGCAGATCACCCGCCCGATCTTTGCCGCGGTGGTCGACGAGGCGCACAAGCATGGCCTCCGGGTGACCGGGCACCTCTGCTCGATCAGCTTCACCGAGGCGGTCGAACTCGGGATCGACAACATCGAGCATGGGTTTCGCACCAACTCGGACTACGATCCGGCCAAGGCGCCGGATCGCTGCCCTCCCGGCAACTTCGAGGCGCTGGCGGCGCTGGACCTCGGGGATAGCAGGATCGCCGCGACCTTCCGGGCCATGGTAGCCAAGGGGGTGGCCATGACCACCACCACGGTCAACGAGCAGCTGGCTCCGGGACGCCCCGGTCCGGACGCCCGGACGCTCGACGCCATGGCGCCGTGGATCGGCGAACAGGAGACGAAGCGGCGCGCCAACCTCGACTTGCCCAAGCCGATCGGCGAGATCTACCCGCGGATGCGGGAGATCTACCCCAAGTCGCTCCGCTACGAACGGGAATTCGTGAAGGCGGGTGGCCTGCTCGGTGCCGGGGTCGATCCGGCGTTCGCGGCGCTGCCGGGTTTCGGGAATCAGCGGGCGCTGGAGTTGCTGGTCGAGGGCGGGTTCTCGGTGGTCGAAGGCGTCCAGGTCATGACCGGCAACGGCGCCAGGATGCTTCGAGTCGACCGTGATCTCGGCACGGTCGAAGTCGGCAAGATCGCCGACCTGGTGGTGCTCCGGGGCGACCTGCTGGCGGACCCGTCGGTCATCCGGAACGCGGTGACGGTCTTCAAGGGCGGACTCGGTTTCGATTCCGGCAAGTTGCTGGCCGCGGTCAAGGGGCAGGTTGGAGTTCGTTAGGCGGGTTCTCGCCCCGACCCTGACCTTCGCGGTCCTGGCCCAGGGGGCGCCCAGCGCCGGGGCGGCTCAGGCGGACCGGGATCCACCCGGCCGCCACCGGGTAATCCGCGAGTTCGGGCTCCGGCTCCGGCTGGCCGACGGGGTCGTCCTGGTGGCCGACGTCTACCGGCCCGACACCACGGCGCGGGTGCCGGCCATCCTGGTCCGAACTCCATACCTGCGGACCGGCGGCACCCACTTCGCCGCCGGCAGCTACTGGGCGTCGCACGGGTATGCCTACGTCACCCAGGACGTGCGCGGTCGGGGCGATTCCGAGGGCGAGTTCGAGCCGCTGGTCCACGAGGGTCGCGACGGATACGAGACCCAGGGGTGGGTGGCGGGTCAGCCGTGGTCGGACGGGCGGGTCGGAACCTGGGGCGGTTCGTATCTCGGGTGGACCCAAGTGCTCTCCGCGCCGCTCAACCACCCGGCGCTCCGCGCCTTGATCCCGATGGTCACGCCGTCGGATCCGGGCGGTTTCTGGCCGATGCGGCGGGGCGGCGTGTCACTCGGCATGCTCGAATGGGCGCTCGTGGTCGAGGGGAAAGCCGTCCGGGACGTCCCCGGCGATCATCCCGATCTGGTGGCCGCGTATCGGAGTCTCCCGCTTCGTTCCATCGACGAGCGGATCGGGATGCCGTCCCGGGTCTGGCGCGACTACCTCGACCATCTCGATGACAGCGCGTATTGGGCGCCGAGGAGCTACCAGCACCGGCTGCCCGAGGCACGGGCCCCGATGTTCCATGTCACCGGCTGGTACGACGGCACCCTCGGCGGGAGCCTCGAGAACTTCGCGACGATGCGCCAGCGAGCGGCCCCGGACGCGCGGGACGGGCACTATCTCCTGGTGGGGCCGTGGCGTCACTGGGTCGATCAGGATGCCAGGAGCCGGATGCTGGACGGCATCGACGTCGGCGCCGATTCCCGCGTCGATACCTATCGCCAGTACCGGCTCTGGTTCGATCATCACCTCAAGGGCCTTGGCAACGAGGTGGCGTCGTGGCCGCGAGTCCGAGTCTTTGCGTTAGGCGCGAATCGGTGGATCGGTGCCGAGGAATGGCCGATCCCGGGGACCCGGTTCGTACCATACCACCTCCACGGCGGCCGCGCGGGGGTGCCGGCCGCCGGCCGCCTCGGCGAGGTCCTCCCGCCGTCGGGGCACGGCGTCGATCGGTACGCATACGACCCGGCGGACCCGACCCCGTTCCTCTGGTCGCGCAATCTCGACAGCGGTGGCCCCGACGACTATCGGCCGGTCGAGGCGCGGCCGGATGTGCTGGTGTACACCATGCCCTCGCCGGCGGCGCCCCTGACGGTCTGCGGCCCGATCCGGGCGACGCTGACCGCCGCCACCTCCGCCCTCGACACCGACTGGGTGGCCCGCCTCACGGTGGTCCGCCGAGACGGCTATTCCCAGCGGCTGACGGAAGGGTGGGTGCGTGCCCGCGCCCGGGACGGCGAGTTCCGGCGGGCCCCGCTGCCGGTCGGTGCGCCGGTCCGCTACGAGATCGATCTTTGGGGCACCTGTGTGGTGGTCCGTCCCGGCGAACGGCTCCGGCTGGCGGTGATGTCGGGCGCCTTCCCGCTGCTGGCGCGGAACCTCAACACCGGAGGCGATCTCGGCACCGAGTCCATCGGGGTGGTGGCCCGGCAGACGATCCATCACGAACCCGATCGACCGTCGTTCGTCACCCTCCCGATCATCGATCGACCGAGGTGGATTCCGAGGCCGTGAGGCCTGGCGGGGACGGCGGATAATCATCCACGCGGCCCCGGGGGTCTGGCGCCCGGCGGCGCCGAGTCCTAACTATGGGAGACCCCCACCCGCGAGGGCCCATGCCCGCCGTGCTCGATCTGCTCCGCCGCAAGGGTCGTGTCGTCCACACCGTCGCTCCCACCGATTCCGTCGTCACCGCCGCCACCGCCATGAACCAGCACGGCGTGGGTGGGCTCGTGGTGGTCGACAGCGAAGGTCAGTTGATCGGGATGTTCACCGAACGGGACATCCTCCGCCGGGTGGTGGCTGCCGGTCGGGACCCCGCCACCACGGTGGTGGCCGAGGTCATGACGACCGAGGTGATGGCGTGCCAGCCGGAGACGAGTCTCGATGAATGCGCGGCGGTGATGACCTCGAAGCGGATCCGCCATTTGCCGGTGCGCGACCGGGAGGGTCTGGCGGGGATCGTCACCATTGGCGATCTGCTGGCACAGCAGGTCGACGATCAGCGTGCCACCATCCAGTACCTCACCAGTTTCGTCTACGACAATCGCTAGGCGCCGCTCGGCGCCGCTCAGGTGGAGCCCCCGGCCCGCAGGGCCGCGGGGCTCCCTTGCCGCTCGACCGCATCCCGGTCTATTCTGGTCGGGTCCGGGTCGTTCCGACCCGGAAACTCACGCCGAACCTCGCCGCTCCGGATGACACCACCACTTCGCGTCGGTCTGATCGGCCTCGGCAACGTGGCCCTGGCGCATCTCGAAGGCTATCGCGGTCTCGACCAGATTCAGGTCGTGGCCGGCGCCGACCCCCGGGCCGACCGGGCCGCCATGATGGGCGCTCGCTACGGCTTCGCGCCGTTCAGCGACTACCGGACCATGCTGGCGGAGGCGCGGCTCGACCTCGTCGCCGTGCTCAGCACCGTGGTGACGCATCGCGAAGCGGTCGAGGCGGCGGCCGAGCGGGGCCTGCACGTCCTCTGCGAAAAGCCGATCGCGATCTCGCTCGACGACGCCGACCGGATGATCGACGCGTGCCGCCGCCACGGAGTCAAATTCCTCTATGGCTCGTCGTACCGGTTCCTGCCGCCGGTGGCCAAGGCCCGGGAACTGATCCGGGCCGGGACCATCGGCGAGGTCCGGCTCCTGACGGAGACGTTCATCGGGGGGCACGGGCCGGCCGGGTATCACGACATGGGAACCCACCACTATCCCGCGGGTGGGCCGGGCGGATCCGGAAACGGACTGGTGGATCACGGCATCCACCTGGTGGACATCTTCCCGTGGCTCATCGGCAGCGAGATCACGGCGGTCTCCGGCCGAGGCCAGCGGTCCGGCGCCACGCCGATGGCCGAGTACATGGCGATGGAGTTCCGAAGCGGGGCTCTGGGCCATCTGGTGTACGACGACGCCACCTGGTCCACTGACCTTCCCTCGGAGGGACTGTTCAGCTGGGGACCGACCTGGGACCAGATGGCGGCTGGCGAAGCGGGCGACCGGGGCGGGCAATGGCAGCAACACCCGGGCAGCATCCGGGTATACGGCTCCGAGGGGGCGCTCCGGATCTTTCACTATGCCAACCTGCTGTTCCTTCGGACCAAGGCGGGCATCACCCAGGTCCCGGTGTCCGGCCGGCCGATGCCCGGTCAGTTCGGAGCCGAGATGGCCTCGTTGGCGGCGAGCATCCGGGAGGATCGGCCGGTCGACATCCCCGCGGAGGCGGGTCGGCGGGCGCTCGAGGCGGTACTCGGCGCCTATCGGAGCATGGAAACCGGCGAGCGGGTCCGGCTCGAGCCGGGTTCCCCGAGCTGATTGGAGGCCGTGCGGTGCGTCGAGGGCTCGGAAGGCCCGTTGGGGCCAACGTTAGGCAGGCGCGGAGGCGGCGGCTGGCGGCGGGCGTGACCCTCCGGGTCGGCGCGGCGCTGGGGTTGCTCGCGGCGGCGCCGATCGAGGCCCAGACGCCGTGGTCGGACCGGTTGGCGCTGGCGGAACGCCATCGGGTGGCCGCGATCAGTGAGCGGCGGGTGACCCATGCCCGGTTCTGGGACGCGGTGGCCCCCTCCCTGGACGGCGGTCGGCTGGCCGTGGCGGAGGTGGGCCGTTCGATGCAGGGCCGGGCGCTCCGGACGGTGACCTTCGGCGCCGGGCCGGTGACGGTGTTCCTCTGGTCGCAGATGCACGGCGACGAGGCCACCGCCACGATGGCGCTGGCTGATGTGTTCGCGTTTCTTGCCTCTCCGGAGCCCAGTCCGCTCCGCGATCGGATCGCGCAGGGCCTGACCGTCACGGTCCTGCCGATGCTCAATCCCGACGGAGCGGAGATCTTCCAGCGGGAGAACGCGGGCGGGATCGACATCAATCGTGACGTCCGCCGGCTGGCCTCCCCCGAGGCCCGGACCCTCAAGGCGGTCCGCGACCGGCTTCGACCCGACTTCGGCTTCAATCTGCACGACCAGAACGCCCGAACCCGGGTCGGCAACGGCGAGCCCGCGGCGATCGCGCTGTTGCCGCCGCCGGCGGACCAGGCGCGTTCCTACGGCCCGGTCCGGTCGCGGGCCCGTCAGGTGGCGGCCTGGCTCGCCGCCGACTTCGGAAACGCCGTCGCGGGTCGGATCGCCAAATACGACGACACCTTCAATCCGCGGGCCTTTGGCGATCAGATGCAGGCGTGGGGCACCAGTACGGTGCTGATCGAGAGCGGCGCCCTCCCGGACGATCCAGAGAAGCAGCGCCTCCGGACCCGGCATGCCGCCGCGCGGCTCCGTGTCCTCGAGGCCATCGCCACGCGGAGCTTCGAGCGGGCTGATCCAGCCCGCTACGAGTCGTTGCCGTTCAACCGGGGTGGAGCGTACGACCTGCTGGTGGTGGGCGGGTCGTTGGTGGTCCCGGGGGTGGGGCCGCTCCGGGCGGACCTCGCGATCAACTTCGACGACTCGGTGGCGCGGACCGGCGGCCGGATCCGGGAAGTGGGCGACCTCGAGACGGCGGTGGCACTCGACACGCTCGACCTGGGTGGGAAGTTCCTGCACCCGATGCCGGATGCGGTGCTCCGGACAGGGGGAACGACCTGGGTGCCGATCGGATCGCCAGCCCGGTTCGTCATTCGGGAGACGGCGGAGCCCGCGGGGCGGGAGGTGGGCCGCCTGCCCTGAAGGATGTTCGGCCGCCGCTTGCGGCGCGTCCGGTCGGCGATATATTCGCGGTTCGACCCACTCCCTCCCGACGACGATAGCGATAGGCACGCCAGCCGATGATTCCGGGCGCCCGACCTGCCGGTTCCGATCCCGAGTTGAGCCGTCTGGCCCAGGGCGACGAACGCGCCTTCGGGGTTCTGCTCGAGCGCCACTGGCCGGGAGTCGTCGGGTACGCGGCCCGCCTGGTCGCGTCGGCTGAGGTGGCGCAGGACATCGCTCAGGAGGCCTTTGTCCGGCTCTGGGAGCGACGCGCCGAATGGACCGGGACGGAAGCCAGGCCGATCCTCTTCCGGATTGCCCGGAATCTGGGGTACGATCACTGCCGGGCCGAGGCCGTCCGGGGTCGTTGGGCGTCGGCCCAGCGGCGGCTGGGCACCCCGGTATCCATGCCGGATGTCGGGGCCGTCGAAGCGGAGGATCTGCGGACCGCCATCGAACGCGCCCTGGCCGCCCTCAGCGACCGGGAACGGGAGGTGGTCATCCTGAGCCGTCTGCGGGGTCTCCCGCGGGCTGAAGTCGCGGTGGTCACCGGCCTGGCACCGGGGACCGTGTCGAACCTGCTCAGCTCGGCCATGGCGCGGCTGTGGCAGATGCTGGAACCCCATTTGGGCGAGCGGCCGGCCCTCGGCGCCGGTCGGCGATTGCGCCGAATCTGAATCTCTCCCGACCCGAAAAATGAAGTTGACGCCCTTGGCCCGTTGTTGGGGTGAGGGCCTTCCTCAATCCTGGAATCCATGGACGACGATTTCATCCTGCGCGGAGTCGAGGGAGACCTCCCCGGTCCGGAATTCGAGGCCCTGACCCGCTGGCGGTCGGCCGACCCCGCCAACGAGCGGCGGTATCGGCAACTCGCCCAGCTGTCCGCCGCGCTGGCGGTCCACGAGCGGGGAGCGGTTCCGGCGCGGCCTGATCCCGGGGAACTCATCCGGCGGAGCCAGGCCCGATTGGGTCCGGGTAGAGCTGGGCGGCGGTGGCTGTTCGGCTTGGCCGCGGCCGCCGCCATCGGGTTGCTGGCCTTCGGCATCTACCAAGTGCACCCGGACCAAGCCGCGAGCCGCGACTCGATGGTCCGGGAGCTCATGACCGGACCGGGCGAGACCTCGACGGTGCAACTGGCCGATGGCAGCGTGGTCCGCCTCGCTCCCGAAAGCCGGCTGTCGTTCCGGGCCGACGAGCGGCGGGAGGTCTGGCTCGAGGGGACCGCGTATTTCGCCGTTGCCAAGCAGGAGGGGCGTCCGTTCGTGGTCCGAACCCGAGCCGGCTCGACCACGGTGCTGGGCACCCGGTTCGAACTGCAGGCCACGACCGATCGGCTCCGGGTGGTGGTGGTCGAGGGCCGGGTGGCCGTCGAGAACGAGGGGAAACGGATCGAAGTCGACGGCGGGGAAATGACGTTCGTCGGGTCCGGTGTCGATCCCGTCGTCAACAAGGTCCCCGAACCGAACGAACTCGTCGATTGGGTCGGGAAGGTGCTGTTGTTCCGGGACACGCCGCTGGAACGGGCGGTCGGGGAAATCGAACGGACCTATCCGATCGAAATCCTGATCGAAGACTCGACCCTCCGTCGCCATCTCGTCACGGCCACGTTTCCGGAACAGCCCGTCGAGCAGGTGGTCAATACGGTGTGTCGGATCCTCGATGCCGACTGCGTGATCCTTCGGGACACGGTGCGGGTCCGGCGTCGCCGGTAACGTTGGGTTGAAGGGGCTCTCTACCAAGGGGGACAACTCATGTCGTGGAGCGTCGTGCTGGTCGTCGGGATGCTGATTCCGGCCACGGTGGCCGGCCAGGTTCGGGTGGCGATGGACCTGGGTCAGTCGCGGGAAGCCCTTCTGGGTCGCGAGGCGCGGGTCGACCTGGTGGATACCCCCCTTCCGGAAGCGCTGGCTCGGCTCCAACGGGCGTCCGGCGTGCCGATCGCGTTCAGTCGGACGCTGCTTCCGCCCGGCCATCTGGTGACGTGTCACTGCGCGGAGGTGACGGTTGGCCAGGCGCTCGACAGCATGCTGCTGGCACTTCCGTTCGAGGCCTCGGTTCAGGACGAGCAGGTGGTGGTGGTCCGCCGGCCCCGGCTGCGCCAGGGAATGGCCTCGCCGCTGGAAGTTCAGAACGTCGATCAACGGTTCCGGCTGGCTCGCCTGCCGGGGTTGCAGGAGCCGGTGGTGGCTGGCGTGGTGGTGGACCCGCGGGCCATGCCGATCCACGGCGCCCGGGTGGCGGTGATCGGCGGGACGGCATCCGTGCTGACGGACCAGCTCGGTCGGTTCCGCCTGACGGTTCCCGCCGCCGAACAGGTGACCCTCAGAGCCTCGATGATCGGCTATCGGCCGACGGAGCGCGCCGTCCGGGTTGGCGAGACGACGCTCCGCCTGGTGCTCGACGAAATGGCGGTCAATCTCGACGAAGTGGTGGTGACAGGCACGCCGCAACAGGCGGCCAAGCGCGCCCTCGGCAACGCGCTGGGGCGGGTCCGGGTCAGCCAGATCGAGGAAGTGGCGCCGACACCGAACGTGCAGGACCTGCTCAGCAAGGGCGTACCAGGGGTCCGGGTCATGTCAGCCGGTGGCGACGTCGGCTCCGGCGGCAACATCCGGATCCGCGGCGCCGGCAGCATGGCGCTGTCCAGCGAGCCGCTGCTCTACGTCGACGGCGTCCGGGTCAACAACACCGGCGCCGACGCCGGCGGGGTGGGCGGCAGCATCGGAGTGGATTCCCGCTATGCCCCTTCCCGAATCAACGATCTCAATCCCGACGACATCGAGAGCATCGAAGTCATCAAGGGCCCGGCGGCGGCGACGCTGTACGGCACCGAGGCGTCGAACGGGGTGGTCAACGTGATCACCAAGAAAGGCCGGCAGGGCGCCCCGGTGGTGTCGGTGACCGTCAAGCAGGGCGCCAACTGGATTCCGGACCCCGAGACCTTCTTTCCGGCCACCTACTATCGGGCGGCGAGCGGCGAGGTCCGCGAGTTCCGGGTGCTCCGGAGCGACCGGGTTACCGGTGAGTTTCCGGGCGACACCATCTCCTACGGTCCCTGGTTCCGAACCGGCCAGCAAACCGGATACTCGGCAACGGTCAGCGGTGGGACCCCCGTGCTCGGGTACTACTTCTCCGGTGATCTCGACCGGGACGAGGGCGTCGTCACCTACAACTGGAAGGACCGTCTCAGCGGACGGGCCAACCTCAACTTCGCGCCCAGCGACAAATTCGGAATCGACTTTGGTCTTGGCTATCTCCGGAGCAAATATCGGTCGGCGGGCGCGATCCAGCCGGTGACCGTCCGGATTCTCTGGGCCTGCCCGGCGCCCGGGTGTGAACCGGGCCGCAATCTTCCCAACGGGATCGACGGTCCGTTCCGCGGGTACCTGACCGGGCCGCCGGAAACCTTCGATCAGGATGTCGAGGGCTACGAGGACGTCGACCGCGGTACGATGACCACCACCGCGCGCCATCACCCGACGACCTGGTTCTCCCACCGCGTCACGGTCGGGGGCGACTTCACCAACCAGCGGCTCTCCGAACTGCTGCGACGGAGCAGTCTGGTCGGCGCGTCATCGCCGCAGGGGTCGAAGACGGTGGCGAATACCCGGACCACCTACGTGAGCGCCGACTACGCCGCGACGGGTACCTTCAATCTCGGCGGTGTCGGGCTCGAGTCATCGGCCGGGCTCCAATACTACCGGAAACAGCAGGACGCGATCCTCTCCCAGGGCACCACCTTCCCGGTCCGGGCGCTCGAGACCGTCACCGGCGGTTCCGTCAAGACCGGCCAGGAGAACTTCCTCGAGAACAAGACGTTCGGCGCCTTCTTCCAACAGCAGATGTCATGGAAGAACCGGATCTTTCTCACCGGCGCGATCCGGGGTGACGACAACAGCGCCTTCGGGCAGAACTTCGACTTCGTGGTCTACCCGAAGTTCAGCGCGTCGTGGGTGGTGAGTGACGAGCCGTTCTTCAAGTCGCTGACCTGGGCCAACAGTCTCAAGCTCCGGACCGCGTGGGGCAAGGCGGGCCAGCAGCCCGACGTGTTCGCGGCGGTTCGGACGTATGCGCCCGAGACCGGCGATGGCGGCCTCCCGACCCTGACCCCGGAGAATGTCGGCAACCCCGATCTGAAGCCCGAGGTCGGTCAGGAATGGGAGGGCGGGTTCGACGCCAGCTTCCTCGAAGACCGGATCGGTCTGGAGTTCACCTACTACAACAAGAAGACCACCAACGCCATCGCCCAGGTCCCGGCGGCGCCATCGGCCGGATTCCCCGGGTCGGAGTTCCGGAACATCGGCGAGGTCCAGAATCGGGGCATCGAGATCGGCTTCGAGGCCACCGTGGTCAGGTCGGCGAATCTCGGCGTCGACTTCAACCTCAAGTTCTCTCGCAACACCAACAAGATCGTCTCGATCGGCGACCAGCCGTTCCTGACCCAGAGCGCCGGGTTCGGTCAGTACCACGTCCCCGGCTTCCCGCTGGCGGGCATTTTCCATCGTCGAGTCGTGTCGGCCGATCTGGTGACTGGCGGGACCCAGAACACCGTGACGAACATGATGTGTGAGAGCGGGGAGGTCGTGCCTGGTACCAGCGGGGTCAACGGGGTCGGCTTCTCGGCGGGCGGCGGCCCTCCGGTGCCGTGCCTTCAGGCGCCGGCAATCTACTGGGGCAGCGCGCTTCCGATCTGGGAGGGCGCCGGCGCCCTCTCGGTGACAGTCCGCCAGAACCTCCAGTTCTTTGCCCAGGTCGACTTCGTCGGCGGTCATCGGATCCTCAGCGGCGACGTCCGGGCCGCCCACATGTCGTTCCGGAACACGAGGGCCATCCTCGAGCGGACCGACCCGATCCTCCTCGCGTACGACGTGCTCGACACCCGGCGCCAGCCCGGGATCATGAACGCCGGGTTCGCCAAGCTTCGGGATCTTTCGGTGACCTACAACTTCCCCCGCAGCCTGGCCCAGCGGATCGGCACCAGCCGGGCCTCGTTCACGCTGTCCGCCAGGAATTTCTGGACCATGTGGGTGGCCCAGAAATCCGATTTCGGGCACGAGCTGATCGACCCCGAGATCCGGAACAACGACCTGACCGGCCAGACCGCCTACAACCAGGAGGGATGGCCGCAGACCCGCCGTCTCCTCGCCACCTTCCGCGTGAGCTTCTGACCATGCCAAACTCGACTTCGCCGCGCGGCTGGGTTCGGGGGATGGGGGCGGTCCTTGCCCTCGCCGGGTCCCTGTCGGTCGCGTCCTGCTCGCTCGACGACCTGCTGGAAGTGGAATTGCCGGGTCGGGTGCTCGAATCCGCCCTCGACGATCCCGCTCTGGCCGAAACCCTGGTGCGCAGTGTGGTATCGGATTTCGACTGCGCCTGGAACAACTGGGTGGTGGTGACGGCGCTGCTCTCCGATCAGTACATGGAAGCCACCGGGAACCTGGCGCTCCGGAACTTCGGATCGCGCCGGGTGGAGGCGAGTGACGCCAATCTCACCGGAACGTGCCGGGCTCCGTTGGCGGCCTACACGCCGATGCAGATCGCCCGGTACCAGGGTGAGGACATCTTCCGCCGACTCGACGCGCTCCCGGATGCCGGGTTCCCGAACAAGACGCTCTGGAAGGCCACCGTGCGGGCCTACACGGGGTACAGTCTGGTGGCCCTGGGCGAGGCGTTCTGCGGGATGGTGATCGACAAGGGGCCCTTGCTCCAGCGGGCCGACGTCCTCGCGATCGCGGAGAGCCGATTCACCGAGGCGATCACCCTGGCCACCCAAGCCAACAACGCTGATATCCTCAACATGGCGCGGGTCGGACGGGCGCGGGTTCGGCTCGACCTGGGTAACTTCGCGGGGGCCCGGACCGACGCCGAGCAAGTGCCGGCGGCCTACGTCAAGAACGCCACTCGCGACGCCACCGATACCCGCCGCTACAACAGCATGTGCGAGGTCATGAACTGCGCCCAACCGCCTCGTCGGGACGCCACCATCGCGCCGAGTTACCGGAACGTCCAGTGGGAAGGCGTTCCCGACCCGCGGCTCGGGGTCTCCACCCGCAACGAGGCGGCCTCCGATGCGGCCACGATCCACTGGTTCCATCAGAAGGCCACCAGCCGGGCCACCCCCGTGGTGATCGCCTCGGGGAAGGAAGCGCAACTGATGGTGGCCGAAGCCGCGGCCCGCGCCGGCGATCTGGCCACGGCTCGGACGATCATCAACGCCCGCCACACCGCGGCCGGGATTCCGGGGTACGACGCCGGTGGCACCGCGTCCCAGGCCGACGTGACCCGTCAGGTCATCGAGGAGCGGCGACGGGAGCTGTTCGCCGAGGCCGGTCACCGGTTCAACGACCACCTCCGATTTCGAGGTACGCCGTTCCAGATCCCGTTCCTGGGCGAGCCGGGATCGGATCACCCGACCGGGGTCAACCACAAGAACGTGCCCTACGGCACGACGACCTGCATTCCGCTGCCGTCGATCGAAGTGCCGGCCACCGCGGTGGCCGGCCGTTAGGCGGGCCGCGAACCGAGAACAGGAGCAAGTGACCATGCGGCTTTTCAGAGGGTGGTACGGGGTGGTGGCGCTGGCCGTCACCGCGCTGACGGCGCAGGCCCAGGACGTCACCCTGTCCACAGGCCGGCCCGAGGACGTGGGCCTTTCGTCCGGCGTGCTGGCCGGGGGCGTGGCGCTCTACCGGGAAGCCGTGGAGCGCGGCGATCTGGTGGGGGCGGTGCTCCTGATCGCCAAGGACGGCAAGATCGTCCTCCACGAGGCCGTGGGCTGGCGCGACAAGGACGCCAATCTCCCGATGGAGAAGGGCACCATGTTCCGGATGGCGTCGAACACCAAGCCGGTGATCGCGACCGCGATTGCCCGGCTGGTCGAGCGCAACCAGCTCGGCTTTGCCGACATGGTGCGCCAGCATATCCCGTCGTTCGACAACTATCGGAGCGGTCACATCCAGGTCAGGCATCTCCTGACCCACACCAGCGGATTCCGGATTCCGACCCTGTTCCTCCAGCCCTACCTGACCAAGACGGCCAAGACCCCGAACGCGCCGAACCTGCAACTCGAGGTGGCTCGCTTTGGTGAGGTCGGGTCGGCGGTGATACCGGGGATCTCCTACAGCTACAGCAATCCCGGTTTCAACACCCTCGGCGCCCTGATCGAACTCCGGTCCGGGAAGCCGCTCGAAGTGATGCTCCGGGAGGAGATCTATCAGCCGCTCGGCATGGTCGACAGCTATCACATGGAAGTGGCCAACCAGCTCGACGGGAAGCTGAACCGGATGGGCGCCGTGTACTACGAACGGAAGGACGGACGCTGGGTGGCCGGCTGGAAGCCGGGTGACGCGCCGCAGGTCCCCTTCGTCCGCGCGTCCGGCGGGATGATCTCCACGGCCGCCGACTACGCCGTCTTCTGCCAGATGTACCTCAACGGTGGCGTCTATGGGGGCAAGCGGATCCTCAAACCCGAGACGATCGCGACGATCACCAGTCAGCAGACCCGGATGATGGGAGTGCCGCTGTCCCGATCGGAGGGTGGTCGTGAGGAGTACCGAAACGGGTACGGGTACGGATGGTCGGTGTCCGACGAGGGGATCTACTCTCACGGCGGCTCCGACGGCACGTTTGCCTGGGTCGACCCGAAGCGGAAGCTCATCGGGCTGGTCTTTACCCAGACCCCACGCGGCCGCAACCCGTTGGCCAAGTTCCGTCAGATCGTCGACCTCGCGGCCCTGGACACCCAATGAACCGGATCGGTCGGGCCATGGCCGGCGCCGCGCTGACGGGCCTGTTCCTCGCCGGATCGGACGCGGCCGGCCAGACTCGGTTCGACGTCCTGATCCGCGGCGCCCGGATTCTCGACGGCACCGGCAATCCCTGGGTCCGGGGTGACATCGGCATCGTGAAGGACCGGATCGTGGCCGTGGGCCGCCTGGCGGACGCCACGGCGGCGCGGGTCATCGACGCGGCCGACCGGTATGTCACCCCCGGTTTCATCGACGTCCATTCCCACGCCGGACCGGGCCTCGAAGCCCCGGCGCTCGCAGCGGCGCTGCCGCTGCTGGCGCAGGGAATCACCACGGTGGTGGTCAATCCAGATGGCGGCGGCGCGGTCGATCTTGCGGCGCAGCGACGCCAGTTGACGGTGGCCCGCCCCGGGGTCAACGTGGCCCTCTTGGCCCCGCACGGTTCGATCCGGCGGGAGGTGATCGGGATGGCCGATCGCCCCGCCACCGCGGCCGACCTGGAGCGGATGCGCGGCCTGGTCCGGGCCGCGATGGAGGCGGGGGCATTCGGACTCTCGTCCGGGCCCTACTATGCCCCTGGGAGCTATGCCTCCACCGAGGAGCTGATCGAACTCGCCCGGGTCGCGGCCGCCGCCGGCGGTGTCTACACCAGTCATATCCGGGACGAGGGCGACTACACCGTCGGGCTCCTCGGCGCCATCGACGAAGTGATCCGGATCGCGGAGGTGGCCGGGCTTCCCGGGATCGTGACCCACATCAAGGCACTGGGGCCGAACGTGTGGGGGTTCTCGAGCCCGGCCATCCGGCGGATCGAGCGGGCCCGGGCCCGAGGCGTCGAGGTGTTCGCGGATCAGTACCCGTACGATGCGTCGAGCACCGGCCTCTCGGCGGCATTGGTGCCGCGCTGGGCGGAAGCCGGCGGCGATACCGCGATGCGGCGGCGGCTGGCCGATCCGGTGGAGGGGGCGCGGATCCGCCAGGCCATGGCCGCCAATCTGGTCCGCCGCGGCGGGCCGGAGCGGCAGGTCATCGGCCGGCATCGTCCCGACCCCTCGATCGAGGGGAAGAACCTGGCCGAAATTGCCTCGCTCCGGCAGACCACGCCGATCGAGGCAGCGGTGGGCATCCTCATGGCCGGCGGCGCCGGGATCGTGTCGTTCAACATGGACGAAGCCGACATCGCCGCGTTCATGCGGCAGCCGTGGACGATGACCTCGTCGGACGGCACTCTGGTGCCGATGAACGAGGGAGTCCCCCATCCGCGGGCCTACGGGACGTTCCCGCGCAAGCTGCGGCGCTACGTGGTGGAGCGGGAGGTCGTCTCGCTGGAGGCGGCCGTTCGGAGCATGACGTCGCTGCCCGCGTCGGTGTTCCGGATGGCCGACCGCGGCGTCATCCGACCCGGCGCCAAGGCCGACCTGTTGGTCTTCGATCTCGATCGACTTCGCGACCCGACCGATTTCCAACGGCCCCATCGCCTGGCGGAGGGGATGGGGATCGTGCTGGTCGACGGGGGGATCGCCTACGAAGACGGGCGGGCGGGGTCGGGGCGCTTCGGATCGGTGCTCTCGCGGCGGTAGTGGCGGAGGTTCGGAACCGTTCATCCGCCTCCGGCCTCCGGTCCGGTTCCCGGTGGAGTCACCCGGCTTGCCGGGGTATGATTCGGGGTCCTCGCCCGAACGGATCCGATGCTCCTCCCGATGGTGGCGTTCCTCCAGGCCGCGGCCCCGGTTCCCGCCGCCGGCTACTGGCAGCAGCACATCTCCTACGCCATCACGGCCTCCCTCGACGAGGCGTCCGGCACTCTCCGGGGCACCCAGCGGATCGAGTACCGGAACAACTCCCCGGACACCCTCACCACCCTGTCGTTCCACCTCTATCTCAACGCCTTTCGCCCCGGCTCCCGGTGGGCCGCCGCGGACAGCGCCGAAGGCCGGCGCCGGTTCAACGATCTCGGCGACCCCGACTTCGGGATGAACCACGTCGCCAACGTCCGGATCATGGGCCAGACGGCAACCCCGGTGTATCCGTTCGCCCCGGACAGCACCATCGTGCGGTTTGCCCTGCCGCGGCCACTCCCGCCCGGCGAGAGCCTCGAAGCGGAAATGGACTGGGATGCCCGACCCTCGACCCTGCCGCGCCGGCAGGGACGCCAGGGGCGGGCATTCGACTTTGCCCAGTGGTATCCGCGCGTGGTGGCCTACGACAAACACGGCTGGCAGGAACACCCGCTCTATCCGGCCGGGGAGTTCTACGGTGACTTCGGCGACTATTCCGTGACGCTCGATCTGGCCGAGGACCAGGTGGTCGGCGCCACGGGGGTGCCGCTCTGCGGCGATCCGGGGTGGGAACGGGCCTCGCGGCAGCCGGGGCGGGCCATCGAGTACCGCCGCGACTTCTATCCCGCCGCCCTCGCCGCGTTGGCCCCCGACGCCTGCGCGCCCCGCGGGCCCGATCGGAAGACCATCGTCTGGCGCGCCGAGTCGGTGCATCACTTCGCGATGTCGCTGCGGCCGGACTATCGCTACGAGGGCGGCCGCTTCGGCGAGGTGGCGGTCCACGTCCTCTACCAGCCGGGCGACGAGGCCTCCTGGGGCGACAACGTGGCGGTCCGGCGGACCGAGGTGGCCCTCGAGTGGCTCGACGGGCTGTTCGGTCGCTATCCGTGGCCCCAGATGACCAACGTGCATCGAATCGAGGGCGGTGGCACCGAGTTCCCGATGATGATGCACAACGGGTCGGCCAGCCAGGAGCTGATCCTCCACGAGGGCGGTCACAACTACCTGATGGGCATCCTGGCCAACAACGAGTGGCGGGAGGGATTCCTCGACGAGGGCTTCACCAGCTTCCAGACCAGCTGGTTTGCCGAAGAACGCGCGTCGGCCCAGGGCGATCCCGACTTCGAGCGCTACGCCAATCTCGAGTCCCAGATCCTCCGCTTCGACCGGGACGGCTGGTCCGAGCCGACCAGTTACGTCAGCGAGCACTACCGCGACTTCGCCACCTACAACACGATGATCTACTCGCGGGGCGAGTTGTTCTTCCACCAGCTCCGCGAGATCGTCGGCGCCGAGACGATGCGGCGGATTCTCCGGACCTACTACGAGCGGTGGCAGCTCAAACACGTCGACGAAGGAGTCTTCCGGGCCGTGGTGGAGGAGGTGTCTGGCCGCGACCTCGGCACCTTTTTCGGGCAGTGGCTCCACGCCGTGACCGAGTACGACTACGCGGTGGGGCGGGTGTCCCGGCGGCGAGCGGCCGACGGGGGTTGGGTGGCCCGGGTCGAAGTGGTTCGCCGCGCGCCGGGCGTGTTTCCCGTCGAGGTGGTGGTCCGGAGCAAGTCGGATTCGGCCGTGGGGCGGGTCGATGGCGCGGCCGAGCGGCAATGGGTCGAGATCCGGACCGGCGGGCGTCCCGACGAGGTGGAAATCGACCCGCGGGTCCGGGCCCACGATTGGAACATGCTCAACAACCGGAAGCGGCGGGGATGGTTGGGATGGTCCGGCCGGTACCGGACCGACTGGCATCTCGACCGGGTCTTCTCGACCCGGCGTCACCGCGATCGGGTGGCGGAAGCGCTCCTGCCCACGCTCTGGTACAACGACGCCGGCGGCCTCATGGTCGGGCTCAGGAGCCGCTCCAACTACTTCGGTCAATATCAGCAGTTCCTTGGCGAGGTGAGTCTGGCCACCCGGCTCTGCTGCGACTCCGACGCGTCCGCCAGCCACTGGTATTTCCGGCTCCGGAATCCGACCTGGCTGGCTCGGCCTCGGCTTGCCACCTCGTTCGAAGCGTTCCGGGTCGAAGGCCGCACCGGGGCGGCGATCGGGTTCGAGCAGCGGACCCGCGGTCATCTGACGTTCGGCCCGACGACGTCGTTCGGCGGATCGATCCGCTGGGTGGCCACCTACGACACCGAGTTTCTCGATCCGGCGCTCTACCAGGACGCGGGAACCGTGGAGACGAACTGGTTCGTCCAGTCGGCGGGTCGCCTGGGGCCGTGGGCGGTGCGGGGCAACGTCACCGCCGGTGTCGGCGTCGAGTATCGGAACCGGGGCGATGGCATCGACACCGACACCCGGTATGACGCGCAGGGCTACGCCCGGTTCTCGGCGGAAGGCGTCGCCAAGCGGGCGTTAGGCAGCCGGAGCGCGCTCGGGGTGCGGGTCTTCGCCGGGCGGCTCGAGGGCCGCAGTGGCGACCCGGTTCGGCAGCGGTGGTTCTACCTGGCGGGCGCGGACCCGTATCAGCAGCTGACCAATCCGTTCGTCCGGTCCCGCGATGCGCTCCTGACCGGCGACGTCCACTTCCATACCCCGGGGGGCGCCAACGTCCGGGGTCTGGAACGCGACGTGGCGGTGACCTCGGTTGCCGCGCTCAATGTCGAGGCCGATCGTTCGGTGTATCGGCGGCCGGGACGCCGGCTGCTCCAGGAGGTCCGAGTGGCCGCGTTCAGCGACCTGGCCGTCACCGACGGGTTCTTCTCCTTTGCCGGCTCGGGTAACCTGGCCGCCGATGCCGGGGTCGGGGTTCGATTCACCCACACGGTCGGGGAGACTACTTTCGTGACACGGTTCGACGTTCCACTCTTCGTTTCCCATCCCGATCGATCGGTCGGCGGCGCCGTTGGTGACGGCAAAGTCGGTCTCCGGTGGCTCGTGGCGGTCAGTCCCTCGTTCTAGAGGTGGATATGCATCGACGTTGGCTGGTTCTTTCGGGCGTGGTGACCGCCGTCGGCGCGGCGCCGCTTGCCGGGCAGGGGCGTGCCTTCACGCCGCAGGACTGGTATCGGATGGCCACGTTGTCGACGCCGGCGGTGTCGCCGGACGGCCGGTGGGTGGCGTTCACGGTCACCACGGTCAAGGAATCGGAGAACAAGCGCCATTCGGAGATCTGGATGGTCGGGGCGGCGGGGGGCGACCCGATTCGGCTCACCTCGCCGAGTCTCGAGAGCGCCGGGCCGCGATGGTCTCCCGACGGCGCGCTGCTCCTGTTCTCGTCGAGCCGTCCGGGCAGCAAGGCGCGGACCTGGGCGCTGCGGATGGACCGGCCCGCGGGCGAGGCGTTCGAGGTCGACAGCATTCCGGACGGGACCTTTACCCGGGACGGCCAGGTCGTGGCCTGGGCGGATACCGCCGCCTGGAAGCGGGATTCGACCACCAAGGACCCGTTCGAGAAGATGGCGCCGATGGCCCGACCGCCGCACCAGGCCATTACCAAGCCGCTCGACCCGGCCCGGTTCGACGGCCGCCACATCACGGACCTCGGGTACAAATTCAACGGCCGCGGCTTCATTCCGGGTCCGCGAGAAGCCCGGCGGTGGAACCCGGCGCAGGTCTGGACTCGGCCGGTGGCGGGTGGCGCCAAGCGGCAGCTGACCAACACTGCCTACTCCCATCGCGATGTCACCATTTCGCCGGATGGGCGCTGGATCGCGTTCGTGGCCGATGCGCAACTCCGCCCCGATTCGGTGGTGCAGGCCGAGCGGGACTCGCTCCAGCGGGCCGCCTACGATCCCAAGCTCTCCGAGGCGCCGCGGAACGACGCCGACATCTTCCTGATCCCGGCCACCGGGGGCGAGCCTCGGCGGCTGACCACGGCCAGCGGGGCCGAGGGCGGCTTGGACTGGTCGCCGGACGGGACCCGGTTGGCGTACGTGTCGCAGCTCAGCCGAACCAGTTCGCAGCGGCTCTTCGTCGTGCCGGCGGCCGGCGGCGCTCCCGTCAATGTGCTCGGCACCTGGACCTATGAGCCGAACTGGCTCCGATGGCTGCCCAGTGGCGAGATCATGATGGGCGCTTCGATCGGTGGGCGGGACGCGATCCATCTCGTCAATCCCGACACCAAGGCCATCAAGGAAATCGTCGGGGGCCGGCGCCGGTTGCCGGGTGCCAGCACCGATCAGGCGGGCCAGGTGTTGGCGTATGTCGGCACCGGGGTCACGACCCCGTGGGAACTCTACGTGGCCAGGGGCGACGGCACCGGCGAGCGGAAGTTGACGTCGTTCCATGACAAGTTGAGCCAGGAGATTGGCTGGCCGGAGGCGGAGCGGTTCACCTACAAGAGTGTCGGCGGGCTCGAGATCGAGGCCTGGCTCCAGCGGCCCCATGGGTACCAGCCTGGGAAGAAGTATCCGCTGGTCTTCTACATTCACGGCGGCCCGCACGCGGCGTACGGCGAGAACTGGTTCGACGAGTTCCACAACATCAGCGGCGCGGGCATGTGGGTCCTCTTCACCAACCCGCGCGGCTCGGGCGGCTATGGCGCCGCATTCACCTATTCGACTCGGGGCCGGTGGGGGCTCGAGGACTATCAGGACCTGATGAAGGCGGTGGACCTCGCGGCCGCCCGGCCCGACGTCGATTCCACCCGGATGGGGGTGACGGGTGGTTCGTACGGCGGGTTCATGACGGCGTGGATCACCACCAAGACCCACCGGTTCAAGGCGGCGCAGGCCGACCGGATGATCAGCAACTGGTGGTCGTGGTGGGGCTACTCCGACGTGCCGGGGCTCACCGAGTTCGAGTTCTACGGGATGCCGTGGGAGCGGCCGGCGCTGTACGACTCGCTGTCCCCGATCCGGCACGTCAACAAGGTCCGGACCCCGACCCTCATCGTCCAGTCGGAAGAAGACCATCGGACCCCGATGGGCGATGCGGAGCAGTGGTTCCAGGCGCTCCAGAAGCTCAAGGTGCCGGTGGAGTTCGTTCGGTATCCGCGGTCGACGCACGATCTGTCGCGGACCGGCGAGCCGTGGCTCCTGGTCGATCGGCTGGGGCGGCTCCGGCAGTGGTTCTCGCACTGGCTGGTCGGGTCGGGTGGCACGACGGCGGGTGGTCGTTAGGCACCTAGCTCAGGAGGTTCCATGCGCGACGCCATCGGTTCCGCTTTCGCCGTCATCGGCTCCTGGCGGCCTGTGCCAAGACCGACGCTCCGCCCGCGCAGCTGTGCTGTTAGTGGTCGAAAACTCCTTCGCCGCGACCGCTTCCGGCTCGATAAGTCTTTCGAAGGTCACGCCACTTGCTGGTAACATGGTAGTCGAGGGTCGGACCCAGTCGGGGGACTCCGGACGTTTTGCGGGTAGCTTGTCGCTCCGAATGAGAGGGCCGGGGTGCTAGCGCCGCACGACCGCCGCGCCTTGTCCGGAATG
>CADEGB010000012.1:17591-31319 GCA_902826755.1 uncultured Gemmatimonadota bacterium | reverse complement strand
GACATCGACGGTGACCACCCGGGTCGGAGCGCCACCCAGGGGCAGGTTGACCAGCAGGGGACCAGTGCTGAAGTACTCGCACGCATCGTCGTCATCGTCGTCGCCCCGACCGTCGCTGGCCGAGGGGGCGGGGGCGTCGTCCGAGTCGCCGCCGGAGTCGTCGCCGGCGCAGGGGAGGTCGTCGCCGCCGACCCGCTTGAGACGGATTTCGCGAAGGACGATCTCGACCGAAGAGAGGACCAACTCATGGCCCCCGACGACGAGCGACTCGGGCGCCACCGACGCCGTGACCGGACTGGTCGCTACGTTGAGCGTCACCGCCTGGCTCGAGCCGTTCGGCCCGGTCCCGTCCGCGCAACCAGCCAGCGACAGGGTGACAACGGCGACGGCCGCGACGATCTTGTGAGTCATCATCGGATCCTCCCACCTTTCTTCGGGTATCGTTCGAGCCGCCGACTGGGCACGGCCTTGGCGACACCAGGTGACGGGGCAATCTTGGTGCCCCAGCACACCCGAACTTAACCCCTTGATGGGGAGAGGCTTATGACGCACGGCGCCGGCGCGATTCGAATTCGAGCGGAACGGAACGTGGCACGCTGGATCGAATCGATACGGACTTTGGGCGTGGCCACCTTGGCCGTCGCCGCCCTGGCCGGATGCCGACCTGACCAGGGGACCCAGGACTTGGTCATCGCCGCCACCGGCGAGCCGTCCGTGCTGATTCCGCCCCTCGTGAACGAGACGGTCGGCCGGGACATCACCGACCTCGTCTACGAGCGCCTGGCCACCCTGCGAACCGGAGGTACCCCGCTCGATTCCAGTGCCTTCGAGCCGGCGCTCGCGGCCAGTTGGACGCGAGTCGACTCACTGGCCTGGCGGTTTACCCTCCGGCCCGGCGCCACCTGGCACGATGGCAAGCCGGTCACCGCCGACGACGTGATCTTCTCCTTTGCGGCGTACACCGACACGATCCTCGGCGCTCCCGCGGGCCAGGCGCTCGAGGGAGTCCAGGTCTCCGCCGACGGGACCAACCAGGTCGTGGTCCGGTTCCCCCGCCGCCACCCGGAACAACTGTTGGATGCCACCTACCACGTCCGGATCATCCCCCGCCACATCTGGGACCCGATTCCGCGGGACCAGTGGGGATCGGATTCCTCGCTGGCGCGGCTGGTGGGCTCGGGTCCCTACCGGGTCTCGGCCTGGACCCGCGGTCAGTCGCTGCTGGTCGACCGCGTCTCGGGTAGCGGGTTCCAGCGGATTGCCTGGCGCTTTGCGGGCGACCAGGAGGCGGCGCTCAACCTGGCCCTCTCGGGCGAGGCTGACCTGATCGAAACGGTGACGAGCCCGTCGGCCCGGGAGCGGGCGTCGGGCGACAGCGCGATTGCCCTGCAGCCCTATCCATCGGCCGTCTACGGGTACCTCGGCTACCGGATTGCGGATGCGAAGGACGCCCCCCACCCCATCCTGGGCGATCGCCGGGTCCGGCAGGCGTTGACCCACGCGGTCGATCGGGCGCCCTTGATCAAGACGGTGATCGGCCCAGACGCGGCGGTCCCACCGGGACCGATGTCCCGGGCGCTCTGGATCTGGAACGACTCGGTGACGACGCTCGGTTTTGACACCACGCGCGCCGACCGACTGCTCGACGATGCCGGGTGGCGGCGCGGCCCCAACGGGGCTCGGACCCGGGCCGGACGGGCGCTGGCCGTCGACATCCTGGTGCCGGCCACCAGCACCGCGCGGCGCCAACTGGCGGAGGGGATCCAGCAGATGTGGCGGAACCGGGGCATCGCGGCCACGATTACGGCGGTGGACTTCCCGATCTTCCAGGAGCGGTTGGCCCAGGGCCGCTACGACGCGATGATCGGAGCCTGGCTCGACGAGCCGAGCCCCCGGGCCCTGGCCATCCAGTGGACCCGACACGGGCTCGGGGTCCTGAACCATGGCCGCTATCAGAGCGCGACCTTCGACTCGCTGTTCCAGACCGCCCTCGACGCCCCGACGGTGGCGGCGGCACGACCCCTTTGGCGGGCGGCGCTCGATACCCTCAACGCGGACGCCCCCGCCATTTTTCTCTATACTCCCACCAACGTGGCGGTGGCCAGCCGCCGGTTAGGCCAGTTGACGGTCGACCCGTTCTCCTGGCTCCACGAGGTCGGGCGGTGGAGGAAGACCCCGTGATGACTTGAGCGCGGCTGCCCTCAGCGGCGCCCGCGAGCCCCGCGTGGGCGAATAGGGACGTTTGGCCCTCTTGCTGATTCCCACGGCGGCGGTACTCTCCGCGAAACGCACCGTCGCCGATGTTACCACTCGACCTTCCGCTCCTCGAACCGCCCTATCACGATGTCGCGCCGATCATCGGCCGGCCTCCCGCCTTGGGCGCGATCGCCGTGGCGCGGGTCGACGGACCTCGAGGCCTCTCGACCGAGCTGGCCAACCTGCTCGACCAGGCCCCGTGGACCGTCCCCTGCGTGGTCCTGCGGCCCGCGACCGTCACGCCCTCGATTCTCCAACGGGTCTGGGAGCTTCCGGGGCAACCCGCCTTCATCGTCCTGGGCCAACCTGGCGATCGGGTCCTTCCGACTGGATTGCTCACCGCCATTGCCAGCCGACCGGCGCCGCCGACCTCCTTGTTGGTGGCGTACGTCGTGCGGCGAACGGGGTCGGTCATTCTGGGTCAGAGCCTCGATCAGATCTGGTCCGCCCGGGACCGGGCGAGCGACACGACCGCCGATCGCACCATCCGCTACCGGCTCCGGCGACTCAGCGACTTCGGCCGCCATGACTGGATTCGGATCCGGCGTCTGATCCGGGCCAAAGTGGAGGGCCGGAACCTGACCGTGGAACAGCGGGCCCAGTTGGTTGGTACCGAGGCCAGGACCCTCCGGAGCTGGATTGCCCGCTACCTCGGCACCACGATGAAGACCTTCCGGATGATGGCGGGCTGGGAATGGATCCTCGAAGCCGCGCTGCGGCGGGGCGGATTCCCCGTGGACCAGATGGGCCTGCCAACCACCCGGCGGCGGGTGGAGATGGTTGGCGCCTAGCTGCCCGCCATGCCGGCTGGGGCGGTCACTCGCCGCGAGCGCGCCGCACCAGCCACGCCGCCAGCGCGAGGAGACCCGACACCGCCACGATGGCGGGTCCGGTCGGGAGGTCGAGCGGCACCGAGATCACGAAACCGATCGTGGCCGCCAGGGCGGCGGCGCAGATCGAACAACCGAAGACCCCCCAGTAGGTCCGCGCCAGCAGCAGTCCCGTCACCGCCGGCACCACCAGGAAATTGAAGACCAGCAACACGCCCGCGAACTGCATCGCAAACGCGATGACCAACCCGATGGTCAAGTAGAGGAGCAGGTTCCAGCGGACCACCCGATACCCGAGCGTCTGGGCCGTCTCGGGATCGAACGACACGAACAGGAACTCCTTGGCCACCACGGCGTGGAGGATCAGAACCGGCACCGCCACCGCCAGGAGCACGAGGGTGTCGCCGCGGGTGATCCCGAGGATGTTGCCCTGGAGAAAGAGATCGTGCGCCTCGCCGGTGACGGCCTTGGCCACCAGGAGGATGCCCATCGCGGCGGCCACCGAGTAGGTGACACCGATGGTGGCCTCGTGATGGAGGTACCGGCGGCCGCCGCCCACGCCGAAGAAGAGCGCGCCCGCCAGCGTGATGACGAGCGACATCCCGATGGTGTGGGCGTGCGTGCTCCCGAACAGACCGAGACCGGCGAGCCAGAGCGCGAGGCCGATTCCCGCCGAGGACAGCTGGGCCAGTGCCGCGCCCACGAACACGATCCGGCGAAGCACCACGTAGACGCCGAGCACCGCGCAGGCGATGCCGATGACGAGCGCGCCGTAGAGGGCTTCCCGGAACAGCAGCACGGCCTCAAACATGGTCGTCGCCCAAGTGACGCGAACGGGCCAGCACCACCCGGTGGCCATCGAACGAGTTGACTTCGACCGGCAGGCCGTAGACCTCCGTCAGCACCGCCTCGTTGATGATGTCCGGCACCGTGCCGAGGCGGAGATGACCCCCGAAGACCAGACCGATCCGCCGGACGTAGTTGGCCACTTCGTTGAGGGCGTGGCTGACCATGATCACGGTCAGCCCGCGATCGTCATGGAGGTCCCGGACCAGGCCGAGGATCTGGGTGGTCGACACCAGATCCATGCCGTTGGTCGGTTCGTCGAGCACCAGGAGGTTCGGATCGCCAACCAAAGCGCGGGCAATGAGGGCCCGCTGCTTCTGCCCCCCGGACAGCGACGCCAGGGGCCGGCGGGCCAGGTCGGGAATCCCGACCTGTTCGAGCGCCACCTGGGCGGCCTTCCGATCCGCGGGCCCAGGCCGCCGTCCGATCGGGATCCGATCGTAACGCCCCATGATGACGACATCGTCGACGGTGAGCGGGTACAGGGAATCGACGTGGTCTCGCTGCGGGACGTAGCCGAACCGGAGATCGGGAGCGCGGGTGATGACGCCCGACAGCGGGACGAGGGTGCCGAGCAGCGATCGGATGATCGTGGTCTTCCCGGATCCGTTGGGTCCCACGAAGCCCAGAAAGTCGCCTTTCGGGACCTGGAACGACACCTCATCCATGACCGATCGGGTCCCGTATCCGAGCACCACCCGATCGAACTCAACGAGCGGAATGGTCACTCGACCGCCTTGGCCAGCGCCAGGATGTTGTGACGGATCATCCCCCCGTAGTCGTCGATTCCCTTGGCCCCGCCGACCGACGGCGGCAGCACCAGCACCGTGGCTCCGGCCTTGGTGGCCACGAAATCGGCCGTCTTCCGATCGTAGTAGGGTTCCATGATGATGACCTTCGCGCCTCGGCGCTTCATCGTCATGATCAGGCCGGCCAGATGCGAGGGCGAGGGCGGCACCCCGGGCTTGGGTTCCATGAACCCCACGATGTCGACGCCGGTGTACTCGGCGAAGTAGCGCCAGCTGGTGTGCCAGGCCACGATCGGCTTGCCTCGGAGGGCGGCCCGAGCGCCGGCCCATTCCGCCGCCGCCCGATCGAGGGTGGCCTCGAAGGCCCCGAGGTTCTTCTCGTAGGCTCCCGCGCCGGCCGGATCGAGTTCGGCAAACCGGTCGCGAAACAGCCGGGCGATTCGCTTTCCGTTGTCGGGATCGAGCCAGTAGTGCGGGTTGCCGAGGGGGTGGACGTCGCCCTGACTCCGGTCGACCGCGCCGCTCGGCACGTCGATGACGGGAATGGCCTTCGACACGTCGACGTAGCCGGGAGCGCCCGGCTTGATCTTCGGATTGCGGGCCCCGTTCAACAGCAGAGACATCCAGCCGATCTCGAGGTCGAGGCCAACGAACGCCCAGACGTCCGCCCGGCGGAGGTCGAGGACGAACGAGGGCTTGGCCTCCACGAAGTGGGGGTCCTGGTACCCCTCGCTGATGTGCTTCCCTTCGATCCGGTTGCCGCCGACCTGTTCCGCGATGTAGAGGAGGTCGGTCGTGCTGGTCACCACCTTGAGCCGCGTCTGGGCGGCGGCGCTGCTGGCCGCGAACAGCCATGCCCCGGCGACCAGTGCCCTGATCATCGTCTTGCCTGTCCTGCCGATCGTTCGCATGGTCGGGTCCTCAGAACGGGTGCGGTTTGTGGGGACCGAGCGCGAACGTCGCCTGGAACAGGATCCGTCCATACGCCGGCCCGCCCGTCGGGGCCACCCGCTCGAAACCGAGCAACAGCTTCGAGAACTCGCTGGGAAAGAACTCGAGATACCCCGACCCGGCACGGAGGCGCTCGCCGCCGAGGTCGGGATCGTCGAGCCAGTCGTACCGGGCGCCCAGATAGCCGCGCCGCGTCAATTGGTAGCGGCCGAACAGATACCCGCCGGTGTGATTGCCGACCGGCCCCTGGTACCCCGGATCCGCGATGTCCTCGTTGAATTGGCGAATCAACTCGCCCTGGAGGATGAACGAGCGGTAGAGACCCTGCTGGAGCGGCCGCCATCGGTAGGTGACGTCGATGCCGACCAGGCTCTGACGCACCGGGATCGCGTTGCCGACCACCAACCCGGCGGTCGGCTGGGCCCGCTTCCCGGTGACGACGCTGGCGGACACCTCGATGTTGGCGTGCTTGGTGAGGTCGACGTAGTTCCGGAACCGGGCCGCGTAGCCGAGATTCCCCAGCCGCTTGTTGACCGGCTCCTCCGTTTCGAGTGCCTCGTCGGCCTCGCCGAACTGATCCACGGCCGTGAGCTGGAGTTCCTGGTAGAACCCGAACGGTGCCAGCACCTTGCTGACGGACACCCCAGTTCCCTTGAGCCCCTCGGCGCCAAGAAAACGCTGGAGGACCCAGGGATAGTCGATGGTGTGGAGATCGTGCCGGTGGGTCAAATTCTGCTTGCCGAACGGCATCAGGAAGCGGCCGCCCCTGGCTTCGAGACCCAGTGGCAGCGAGCTGGTGACGATGAACGCCTGCTCGACCGCCGCCCCCTCCTCGTCGTTGAAGCCGAGGAAGACCTCGCCCCGGAAGTAGGGATCGACGGCGGCCTGGATGGCCACTTCGACCTCGCGAACCGAGAACCGGTGACCACCCTCCAGGGTGGACCCGTTCCTCGAGAAATCGGCGAGGAGATCCCCGACCGCGCTCACGTCAGGAAGGAGCCGCGCGTTCGTCGGGCCGGCCCCTCCGGCCGGACGGGCCGACGCCCTCGCCAACTCCCGGACCAACGCGGCCGAATCAGCCGCCAAGCTGTCCCGCACCCGCTTCGTCGTGTCCTGCTGGGCGAGCCCCGGCGTGGCGATTGCCATGCCGAACACCACCGTCGACGCCGCCCATGACAGGCGTACCCGCATGGTCATGCAGGTATCCTCCCTCGTCTCGTTCGTTCCTGGTTGAGCGCCGCTGACAGGCGACGCGGAAACGGTCAGCCGAGGATGGGTGGGGCTCGCGAGGTGGGGAGGCGGTAATCGACGACCAGCGGGTGAGCGGGGGCGGCCGGCGCCTCGCCAGCCAGCGGATCGGGCAGGGCGGCCAGAGCCGGGAGCCCCGCCAAGGGGGTGAATTTCTCCCCGACGGTCCAGGCAACCAGGCAGTTGTCGGCGTGATGACGGGTCGAGGCGGCTTCGACGTGGTGGAGCGGCTCGCCGTCGTCCGGCGCATGGCCGGCCAACTCCAAGGTGGCCGGCGTCCCGCCCGCGGCCAGGACGAGGGCCGCGATCAGACCGCGCAGGAACCCGACGGCACGTCGCATCGCCCCAAAGATACCCCCGGGCCGGTGTCCCGACCACGACTGCCCGCCAGTGACATGAGCGGCCGATGAATCGGCCCCCGACGGACGCTCGGGCACATCCTCGGCTCGAGCCGCCGGTGGTACATTGGCGAATGGCCCTATTCAGCGTTGCGGTGGTGGCCGCCGCGGCGGTTACCGCCGCCGCCCAGCCGTCGGCGAGCATCCGCTACCTGGTCGAATTTCGGGGCGGGACGGATATCGCCGTCACCATTTCCCTGCCCGAACCGGTCGGCCGACCCACCCAGTTCGTGATGCCCCGCGCCATTCCGATGGGCTATGGCAGCCATCCCTACGACCGGTTCGTGGTGGGACTCACCGCCCGGGATCGAGACGGTCGCCCGATCGATCTGATCGATCTCGAGGGCCCCCGGTGGACCATTCGATCCGGCCCGGATCGGCCGCTCGGCACGATTACCTACCGGGTAAACCTCGAACGGATGGAGCGGATGATTCTCTCCGCCGGCGACGCCTCCCGGGTCCGGCCCGATTTCATCGGGCTCCTCGGCTACGCGATTTTCGGCTTCGTCGAGGGGCTCCAGGACCACCCAATCGACCTCGAAGTCCGAGTGCCGCCCGGGTGGCCGATCGTCACCACGCTGATGCCCACCGTGGAAGCCACCGGCGCCACCCGGGCCCGCGCGGCGAACTTCTACGCCCTGGCCGATGCCCAGATCATGGGCGGCCCCGGCCTGGCGCAGCGGCGGGTGGCGTCGGGGGTGCCTCTGCTGGTGGCGAGTTACTCGGAGGGCCCGCTCGACCTGGCGGCCCTCGTCTCCCTGGCCGACACGGCGCTCCGGCAAGCCGCGGCCTGGTTCGGGTCGACGCCGTTCCCCCATTTTACCGTGTCGCTCGAAGCCCTTCGGCCGGTGTCGCCCGACCATCAGTATCAGTTCTCGATGGAGCACCTTGAGAGCGCCACCTTCCGATACCAGGCGGGGCAGGTCGACGTGAGTCCCGCCGGACGGACCCGCCTTCACTACAACCTCCTCCACCACCTGGCCCACGCGTGGATTCCAAAGCGATGCGCGCCGGCGGGCTACTATCCGTTCGTCTGGGACTACTCCGCCCCGATCGAGATGATCTGGTTTTCGGAGGGCTGGGCCCAGTACGCCGCCGCCGACATGCTGGCGCTCGGGACGCCGGATCCAGCCGCCACCCGCCGACGGCTCACCGCGCGCCGCTTCGAGGAGGCCGGCGCGGACACGCTCCCGCCGATCGGGGGGCTTTCGACGGCTGCCCTCTCGGCCATTTCGGCCCACCAGTACTCGGACGACTTCCGGCTGGCGCAGACGACCTTTGCGCGCGGCGGCCTGATGGCCGACGCGATCGACCGCCGAATCCGCGAACGGACCGGCGGCCGGAAAAACTTCCGGGATGTCGTCCACGCGCTGCTGGCCTGGTGCGCCACGGCGACGACCCCGGTGACGGTGGAGACCCTCGTTACCGCGGCCCGCGGGGCAACCGGTGTCGAAGTCGGAGATCTGATCGAGCAATGGCTGGTGCCGCGGGGCCGCTCGGCGCCGGGACGGCCGAGACCATGAGCGGCGAGGGCAGCGTTCACCTCAGGAGCAGGCAATGACCTCTTTGTTGGGACCGATTACCCTGGCGCTCTTGTCCTGGGCCGGCGGACCGATGGAACCTCGCGGCTCGACCGCGCTGGCCCGCGAGGTGAAAGTCACCGTCCTCTCCACGATGCTCGCCGGCGACCCCGGCCGTGGCACCGGCGAGTGGGGCTATGCCGCCCTGGTCGAGGTCGATGGCCGTCGGATCCTCTTCGACACCGGCGCCCGCCCCGAAACCGTCCTCGCCAACGCCCGGGAGCTGGGCATCGACCTCACCGGGGTCACCGAGGTCATCCTGAGCCACAATCACGCGGACCACGCCGGCGGGCTGCTGACGCTCCGGCGCGCGGTGATGAAAGCCAATCCTGCCGCGCTGTCCCGGGTCCACGTGGCCGCCGGGATCTTCCTGAGCCGGCACACCGCCGGGAACACGGCCGAACGCAACGGCATCCTGCCGGACAAGGCGGCCTACGAGGCGACCGGCGGCACCTTCGTCGAGCACGCCGGGCCGTTCGAGTTGCACCCAGGGGTCTGGTTGGTCGGACCGGTGCCCCGGATCCACCCGGAACGAAACTGGAGCGGATCGCTGGTGCTCGAGACGCCGAACGGAAAGACCGACGACACGGTTCCGGAAGACGCGTCGCTGGTGATCGACACGGCGGAGGGGCTGATTCTGGTGTCCGGCTGCGGCCACGCTGGCATCGTCAACACCATCGACTATGCCCGCCGAGTGGTCCGGCACGCGCCGATCCACGCGGCGATCGGCGGTTTCCATCTCTTTGCGGCCAGCGACGAACATCTGGCCTGGACCGCCGCGCGCCTCAAGGCGGTTGGACTCGCGTATTTCCTCGGTGGGCACTGCACGGGCATCGAGGCGGTCTACCGGATCCGGCAACTCACCGGGCTCGACCGGAAGCGGGGGGTGGTGAGCGCGGTCGGCTCGACGTTTACGCTCGGTCGGGGCATCGACGGGCTGGCGCTGGCCAGTTAGGCGGTCCGGGCCGCGTCACTCGGGCGGCGCGGTCTCGGCCAGCTTGCGGAGGATCTCCTCGTAATAGGGCTTCTCGCGGAGACTGGCGCGGGAGCCCGGGAAGTACATCAGACTCAACCCGGCGCCCGCCTCGTTCATGTCGGTGAGCACCACCGCCACCCGTTGATCGTTCGAGAGCCGGGTGTTGTCGATCATCGGGGTGCTGTAGAAGCCGACGTCGAACTCCACGTTGTACCGGCCCACCGCGCTGGCCGAGACGCCCGGCTGCGCCGACGTTTCGATCTCCAACCCGACCCGAAGTTCCCGCTGGGCGGTGTCCGCCCGCGACAAGGTAACCCGGAACCGGCGGGCCACCCCGTCGAGCACCAGCCGCACGTCTTCGAGCTGCTCCGACTTGGTCCCGGCAATCAGGCTGTCGCTCAAGAGCACCGTCCAGTCGAACCGCTGCCCGCCCGACTCCAGCACGAGCATCTGCTTCCGGGTTACCTCGCGGGCCGGGTCCGCCAGGCGCGACGCGTAGCCCGGCTTGGCGTCGGTGGACATGATCCCCGCGCCGATCTCCCGGCGAATGTGTTTGAAGAGCGGCTGGAGATTGAGCGCCTCGTGAAAGTTCTGCGCCAGCAGCTCCATCTTGAGAAGCTTCGATTCGAGCGAAGTGGACTGGGTATCGAAGAACGACCCGATGATCGACTGAAACATTTCCTTGCGGAGGGTGGCCTCGGACTCCTCTCGCCGGGTCATCAGCTCGGAGTAGAGCCGGAGCTTGGCTTCACTGCTCTGCTGCTGCTCCAACGCCCGCGATCCGATGAAGCCGAGGCTGGCCACCGCCACGGCGGTCAGGAGGCCGCCGAGCGGGGAGAGCACGATCTGGAGTTTGTCCCAGAAATCCTTGTGGTCGGGAGCGCTCACGGTTCAAACCCGCTTGAGAAGATACTTGCCGTCCTTGGACTCGAGGACGAATCGGTAGCGGGCCGGCTTGTCGAAGACCACGATGGCGAGCGACGCCTTCTGCTTGTCATAGCTGACGGTGACCGTGCACTTGCCACTGCCCTTGGCGGCAATCCGGAACGAACCGGCCGAGTCGGTCTTGGCGGCCACGACCTCGGTGCCGCAGGTCAGCTCGATGTCGGTGGCGCCGAGGTATTTGTCGCCGAGGCGGAGATCGCCGAAGATCTCGCCGAACAGGCCGGTGGCGAGCAGCGCCGCCATGGGAATCAGTTGCATCATTTGGAACGCTCCGTCGGAATCGGTCCACCGGCGCCGCCGACCACCGGCGGGCCCGGGTATTGGTCGTCAGACGGGGGTCCGGCTTGCACTGCCGGAAGGTAGCAGCGGGGCCGGTCGACGGGGCGATTGGTGGTGGCTGCTGCGGGATTGCCCTGACGGGTCAGGAAACGCGGTCGACCCTCGGCACCGGGGCCGCCCGGATCGGGATCTCCCGGATCCGCCGCCCGGTGGCGGCAAAGATGGCGTTGAGGACCGCGGGAATGACCGCGGGAACCGGCTGCTCGCCCACGCCGAAGGGCGGGAGGCTGCTCGGCACGATGTGCGACTCGATCCGGGGAGCCTGGTCCATCCGGAGCACCGGGAACTCGGCAAAACTCCGCTGCTCGGCCCGACCCGCGGCAAACGTGATCGGGCGGCCGAACAGCGTCGAGAGCGCCCACATGACGCCGCCTTCGATCTGGGCCTCGATGCCGTCCACGTTGACGGGGCGACCGCATTCCATCGCCACCACGATCCGATGGACGATGACGTCCTCCGGCCCGACCGAGACCTCCGCCACGTTGGCGATGACGGTGGCGCGGTGATACTCGTTGCACGCCACGCCGCGTCCCATCCGCCGCCCGACCGGCGCGGGCGGGAGCGGCGTATTCCATCCGGCTCGTTCCGCGGCCAGCGACACCACGTGCCGGAGCCGAGCCCGATTGTCGCGGGTCACGCCTCGTCGGGTGATTGGATTGGGCTTGGTCAACAGTTCGAGCCGGAGCGCCACCGGGTCCTTCCCGACGGCGTGGGCCACCTCGTCGAGGAAACATTCGCGCGCCATGACCGACGACGGGTAGAACACCGAGCGCCACGCCCCGGTCCGCACCGGTGATGCGAGCCGAGCCAGCTGCACTTCGATGACCGGAAGGTCATATGGCGTGTCGTGACCACCCCACGGCTCGCCCTCCTCGCCGGGGCGGTACTGGAGCGGATCGAACCCGCCGAACATCGACAGGTGAAAGTCGGCCACCCGATGTGACCAGGCGGTCAGCTCGCCCCGCGGATCGACCGACGCCGCCATGCGGACGATGGCGGCCGACTGGAACATGTCGTGCGCCAGATCGTCCTCGCGGGTCCAGACCAGTTGGACCGGGACACCGCCGACCGCCGCGTTCCGCGCCACGTCGACCGCTTCCACCGCGAAGTCGGCGGCGATTCGGCGCCCGAACCCACCCCCGAGCGGCAGGACGTTGATGACGACCGACGCCGGGTCGACGCCGAGCAGCTCGGCCACTTCGGTCTGGGCCCGGTTGGCGTTCTGGAGGCCAACCCAGAGTTCACATCGGCCCTTGGTGACCTGGGCCACGGCGGTGAGCGGTTCGATGGCACCGTGAGCCTGGAACGGATACCGGTATTCGGCGGTAAGCCGGCGGGTGGCCGAGGCCATCGCGGCTGGCACGTCCCCCTCGCGACGGGCGTCTTTGGCGTCGGTGGCAAAAGCGCCTTCGAGGCGCCGCCAGAGGGTGGCGGTGTCGAGGTTGGCGCCAGCCGACTCGTCCCATTCGACCTCGAGCGCCTGACGGCCTTGGAACGCCGCCCACGTGGTGTCGGCCACCACCGCGATCCCGTTCTTGACGGGGAAAACCGCCTTGACGCCGGGCACCGTCTCGGCCCGGGCGCCCGACCAACGCGCCAGGGTTCCACCAGGAAAGGGGCAGCGGGCGATCGTGGCTCGAAGCATCCGGGGCAGGCGGAGGTCCCCCGCAAACTGCTTGGCTCCCGTTATTACCACCGGGGTATCGAGCCGCCTGACCGGCGTCCCGACCAGCGTGTAGGCACCTTCGGGTTTGAACGCGGGTTCCGTCGGAATCGGCAACCGCGCCGCCGCCGCCACGAAATCGCCGAGGGGCGCCTCCCGCCCGGAGCCCTGGTGCTTGATCCGGCCGCCGTCGATGAGACAGTCGGCGGGCCGGACACCCCAGGCCGACGCCGCGGCGCCAACCAACATTTCCCGCGCGCCGGCGGCGGCGGTTCGCAGCGGGGTCCATCGGCTGGCGACGCTGTCGCTCCCGGAGGTGCCCATGTCGCCGAACGCGGGCCCTGGTCGGGCATGCTCCACCCGGACCGCGGCGAGCGGAACGCCGAGTTCTTCCGCCACGATGAGCGGGATGGCCGTGGCGGACCCCTGCCCCATCTCCGACTTGTCGTTGATGACGGTCACCGTGCCGTCAGGACCGATCCGGAGCCACTGTGCCGGCTCGAACCCGTCGCCCGACCCGGCCGGGGCGCCCGGTCCGCACCCCGCCTGGCCGACCCCGATCAGCAGGACGACCCCGCCGGATGCGGCCTCGAGAAACCCGCGTCGTGAAAGCGTCATTCCCTGGCCCTACGACCGGGATTCCGCCTCGGTGTCACGGGATGTCCAGTTCGGGACCGGGACGGCGCCATGTTCGGTGGCGACTCCGCCCCGTCCGGCCAGGGCGGGCCCTGGCGATGATCCCCGAAATGCCCTAGATCAGTGGACCAATGACCGAGCACCCCGAACGCCCGCGGACGCTGAACCGGGATACCTGGGATCGACTGGAGGAGGTCTTCTTCCACGCCCTGGAACTCGACCCCGCCGAGCGCGCCGCCTACCTCGACCAGGCGTGTGGCACCGACCCCGACTTCCGCCGGGAGGTCGCCGCCGTCCGTGCGGGCCACCTT
>CADEGB010000012.1:13357-17581 GCA_902826755.1 uncultured Gemmatimonadota bacterium | reverse complement strand
TGGCGGCGGGCGGCACGGGCAACTCCGATCGGCTCCTGAGCCCGACGGCCATCGAGGGGATCGGGACCCTGCCGGCCGGGGCCCGCATCGGCGCCTACGCCATCGATTCGGTCATCGGCCGCGGGGGCATGGGCGAGGTCTATCGGGCCCGGCGGGCCGACGCCCAGTACGAACAGCAGGTGGCCATCAAGCTGATGCGGCCCGGGCGGAACACCGAGGACCTGCTGCGCCGCTTCAGGACCGAGCGACAGATCCTGGCGCGGCTCCAGCATCCCAACATCGCCACGCTGTTGGACGGGGGAGTAACCGATCAGGGCCAACCCTATTTGGTGATGCAGTATGTGGCCGGCACCGCGTTGACCAGTTACGCCAACGATCGGGATCTCGACCTCCCGCAGCGCCTCCGCCTCTTCCTCACGGTGTGCGAAGCGGTCCAGTTTGCCCACGCCAACCTGGTGGTGCATCGCGACCTGAAGCCGACCAACATCCTGGTCACCGGCGACGGCGACGTCCGACTGCTCGACTTCGGCATCGCCAAGCTGCTCGACCCGGCCGTCGACGGCTCGACGACCGGCGATCTCCTCCTGCTCACCCCCGAGCACGCCGCCCCGGAGCAATTCCTCGGCGCCACCGTCACCACCGCCACCGACGTCTACGCGCTGGGCGTCCTGCTGTACGAGTTGCTGACGGGTTCGAGGCCGTTCCAGTTCGTCCCGCCCGTCGAAGTGGCCAAGGCCGTGTGCGAACAGGATCCCCGGGCGCCGAGTGCCGCGGCGGCCGACGCGAGCTGGTTGGCCCGCGCCAAGCTGGCCCGTTCGCCGGTCGATGCCGACCGGATCGTGGGCGACCTCGACGCGATCGTCCTCAAGGCGCTCCGGAAGGACCCGACCCGCCGCTACGCGTCGGCCGCCGAATTGGCGGCAGACGTCCGCCGGCATCTGAACGGCTTTCCGGTCCTGGCCCGACCTGAAACGTTCGGATACGTCGTCAGCCGTTGGATCCGCCGGCACCGGGTCGGGGTCGCGGCGGGTATCGGACTCGCGGCGGCGCTCGTGGCGTTGGCCGTGGTGTCGGTCCGATTCGCGGTCAGCAGCCGAGCCCAGGCCCTGGCCATCGCCGAAGAACGGGACGTGGCGATCCAGGTCTCCTCGTTCCTGGAGACCCTCTTCCGGGCACCGCAGCCGTTCGCGGCCGGGCCCGGCCGGCGGGATACGATGCGGATCCGCGACTTCCTGGCCGAGGGCGCGGCCAAGGTGCGGACCGAGTTGACGGCCACGCCGCGGGTCCAGGCGCGGCTCCTCACGGTCCTCGGCAACGCCTACACCGATCTCGGCAACCTCGATCTGGCGCTGCCGCTCCTCGAAGAAGCCGCGGAGATCCAGCGGCGGGAACTCGGCCCGACGGCGGTTCCGACGGCCCTGGCCGAACGATCGCTGGCGGGAACGCTGTGGCAGCTGGGCAAGGTGGCCCGGGCCGAGACGCTCTACCGCCAGGCGGCCCAGTCGCTGGGGGCCGATTCGATCGGCTCGCGGAGCGACTGGGTCAAAGCGTTAGGCGGGCTCGGCAATACCCTGATGACGCAGGCCCGATTTGCCGAGGCCGAGAGCACCTATCGGCGCGCCCTGGTGGCCGCGGAAGCCGATTCGGCCAAGTCCGAGCTCCCGACCCGGTACTCCGACCTGGCCTCGGCGCTGGACCGGCTGGGCCAGGTGGCCACGGCCGAATCCCTGATGCGGCGGGCCGTGGACCTCGAGCGAGCAGCCAACGGCCCCGATCATCCCCGGGTGGCGACACCCCTCGGCAATCTTGGCGTGCAACTGATGCGGCAGAACCGGTTTGCGGAGGCCGAACCCCTGCTGCGAGAAGCGGTGGCGATCCAACTGGCCCGGCTGCCCAACCCCCATCCTCGGACGTCGTCGAACCTCAGCAACCTGGGCGCCGCCCTTTTTCGGCAGAAGAAGCTCGCCCCGGCGGAATCGCTGTTGCGTCAGGCCGTGACGATGCAGCGGGCCCTGTATGGCGACGTCCACCCCACCCTCGGCGGGACCTTGCTCAATCTTGCCGCCGTGCTCGACGACGCCGGTCGCCCCGCCGAGGGCGCCGCCCTGAAAGCCGAGGCCAAGGCGACCCTGATCAAGGCGCTCGGCCCCGACCATCCGACCGTGGCCAACGCCCATCAGAACATCGGGGTGTCTCTCCACCGGGCCGGTCGCCATCGGGAAGCGCTGACCGAGTTCGAAGCGGCGCTGGCGATCCGGGTCCGGAAGCTCCCGCCGGGAGATCCCAACACCGCCAGCTCCCGCGCCGCCGTTGGCGGCACCCTGCTCGACCTCGGCCGCGGCCGGGAGGCGGAGGTCCACCTCCAGGAGGCGTATCGGATCTACGAACCGATCCGGGAGCGCGAAGCCGGCCAGTGGAAGAACGTCCTGGGTTTGTTGGCGCGGCTCTATCGGGCCACCGGCCGGCCGGCCGAAGCTGCCGCGATGGCCGCCCGGGCCGACAGCGTGGTGGCTCCAGGAAAGCGTTAGGCAGACCCGACCGGCCCGGGGCAATGGCCCGGGGCCGCGCCGCGGCGATTGCCGCCTCCCCCCTCCGAGGCGATATTCGGCGACCCCCATTTCCCCCGGCCGCCGTCATGGATGGTTCCCCCACGCCGCAGGATTTCGTCGGGCGCGTTGCCCTGGTCACCGGCGCCAGCCGCGGGCTGGGCCGCGCCGCCGCCGCCCGGCTGCTCGAGCGGGGCGCCCACGTGGCCATCAACGTCCGGGACGCCGCCCGGGCCGAGGCGGTGGCGCGGGCCTTGGGCCCCGAGGTGCTGGCCGTATCCGGCGACATTGCCACCGACGACGTGCCGGCCCGGATCGTGACGGAGACGGTGGCGCGGTTCGGCCGGCTCGACATCCTGGTGAATAACGCCGCGCTGGCGCTGCCCACCCGGTTCGAGCAACTCACCGCCGCGGAGTGGCGGCTGGCCCTCGAGGTCAACCTGACCGCGCCGTTCCTGCTGATGCAGGCGGCGGTGCCGACGATGAAGGCGCAGGGTTACGGTCGGATCGTCAACATCTCGTCGACCGCCGGCCGGATGGTGAGCACCCTGGGTGGCGCCCACTACACCGCCTCCAAGACCGGACTCCTCGGCCTGACCCGGGCGGCCGCCAAGGAGCTGGGCAAATTCGGGATCACGGTCAACGCGGTCTGCCCGGGCATGATCGACACCGAGCTGACCCGGGAGACGGCGGCGCCGGAGCGGCTGGTGGCGCTGGCCCAGGCCTATCCGGTGCCCCGCCTCGGCACCGCGCTCGAAGTGGCGGACCTGATCTGCTTTGCCGCCTCGGACCGGGCGGGTTACATCACCGGGGCCTCGCTCGACATCAACGGGGGCGACCTGATGATGTAGCGGGGCGGAACCGGCGCCACGCCAGGGCCGCCAGCCCGGCCACCACCAGGGCGAGCATCAGCGGAAACGTCAGGTAGAACGCCACGATCAGCTTGGCCGTGATGATCGCGGCGGTCGCCGCGTTCAGGATGGGATCATCGGTTCCTGCCAGGAGTGCCGCCGCCAGGCCCGCGTTCTCGAGGAGATCGGCGGCCGCGCCGAGCACCGGGAGAACGAGCACTCCGGTCCACGGGGTGCGGAACAGGCCCAGGCTCCGCAGACCGAACGCCATCAGCGCCAGGGTGGCCAAGGCCAGGAGCAGGAAGTTCGGAATGTCGAGGACGTAGAACACCAGCGCGTCGCGGCGGAGGCCGGCGTCGTAGGCCTCGAGGGCCAGCTGCACGTCGCGGCCCGTGGCGCCGAACTGCGACTGGATCTCGACCCCGCCCCGAGCCGCCACCAGGCGGTTCCACTGGGGCAGCACGTTGAGCAGGACGAACCCGTACAGATACGCCACGGCCACCAGGGCAAGCAGGCGGAGACCGCGGACTCGTTCGAGCAGGTTACCGATCACTGGCGCCTCCCGGGGCTCGTCCGCGACGATAGCGTCCGGCGCCGGGGAGGGCAAGCGGGGGAACGATGAAAGAGAGCACGCGCGTGCTGGTGGCGCTTGGGGCGGGCCTCGGCGGCGGAGCCCTGATCGCGGCCAGCGGCAACCCGGCCCTGGTGCGAGCCGCCGATCTGATCGCGCCGATCGGAACGCTCTGGGTCAGCGCCATCCGGATGACCGTCATTCCGCTGGTGGTGTCGCTCCTGATTACCGGCGTGGCGGGCGCCGCCGATCTTCG
>CADEGB010000012.1:0-13347 GCA_902826755.1 uncultured Gemmatimonadota bacterium | reverse complement strand
GTTGCCCCGGGTTTCTCGCTCCTCGGTCAGGGCGCCCGCCCGGAACTGCCGGCCGGGGCGGCGGAGGCCGCGAGTCAGGTGGCCAGCAGCGATCAACCGATCGGGTTCGGGGCCTGGCTGGTGTCGCTGATTCCATCCAATCCGATCGCCGCGGCGGCGGACGGGGCAATGGTGCCGCTGATCGTCTTTGCCATGCTCCTGGCCCTCGCGATTGCCCGGAGCCCGGCCGGATCGCGCGATACCCTGCTCGGCTTTTTCCGCGCCCTCGGCGACGCGATGCTTATCCTGGTCCGCTGGGTGGTGGCGGTGGCCCCGATCGGGATCTTCGGGTTGGTGCTGCCGCTCGCCGCGCACGCGGGGATCGGCCTGGCGGGGGCCGTCGGGTTCTACATCGCTGCCTACTCGGTGGCGTCGCTGGTGGCAGTGGCGCTGCTCTATCCGGTGGTGGCGGTGGCGGGCGAGGTTCCGATCCGGATGTTTGCCCGGGCGGCGCTCCCGCCGCAGTTGATCGCGTTCAGCTCGAGTTCGTCGGTGGCGTCGCTGCCAGCCCTGGTCGAGGCGGCCGAGCGGGGGCTCGGACTGTCGCCGCGGGTGAGCGGGTTCGTGTTGCCGCTGGCGGTGTCGGCCTTCAAGCTGGCGGCGCCGGTCTCGTGGACCGTGGGGGCGTCGTTCGTAGCGTGGTTCTACGGCGTCGATCTGGGCCTGGCCCAACTCGCAACGGTGGCCGGCGCGGCGGTGTTCCTGGCCTTTGCGGCGCCGGGCGTGCCTCGGGGCGCGTTCCTGATGCTGACGCCGCTCTTCCTGGCCATCGGGCTGCCGGCGGAGGGGATCGGGATCCTGATCGCGGTGGACGCCATTCCCGATCTGTTTGCCACGGTGCTCAACGTGACCGGCGACCTCGCCGCCGCGGCGATCGTGGCCCGGGACGATCCCGAGCGGCCGGCGTAGCGCGCAGCATCGTTCAATAGTCTCCCTCCCTCCGGCGCGATCTTCGAGGTCACCCTGACTCGACGCCGGAGCTTCCGATGTCCCGGTGGTGGATCCTCGCCGCCTCGCTGGCCGTCCTCTCCCAGCCTGCCGCCGCCCAACCGGCCGCCGATGCGCGGCAGGAAGTACTCGGCACGGTCGAGACGATGTTCCGCGCCATGCGGACCAAGGACACGACGCTCCTCCGATCCGTCTTCGAACCCGGGGCCCGCCTGGTGGGCATCCGGACCCGCGCCGACGGCACCAGTTTCGTCCAGACGATTTCGGTGGATCAGTGGGTCAAGTTCGTGGGCCAGGATCCGCGGCCCGACTGGATCGAACGCGCGTTCGAACCGGTGGTGCAGATCCGGGAGACCTTGGCCCAGGTCTGGGCCGACTACGACTTTCACTTCGGCTCCACCTTCAGCCACTGTGGCATCGACGCGGTCCAGCTGCTCCGGCTCAATGGCCGGTGGATGATCGTCTCGATCGCCGACACCTATCAGGCGGCCGGGTGCCCGGCCCGACCCAAACCATGAACGCCAAGCTCCGCCGCCCGATGCCGTGGACGCGCCGGGAGTTCCTGGCCGCCGGCGCCGGCACCCTGCTGGGTTGTCTCGGTCCCGACGACACGATCACCGGTCCCCGGCTCGGTGTCCGCCCCAAGTCCACCACCATGGCCCTCGCCGCCGGCACCGTTCGACCGGAGATCGGCGACACGGCCATGGTGGTCTATACCCCGACCACCGCGCTGGCGCGGTCGCCGGTCCCGGTGATGGTCTTCCTCCATGGCGCGCTCCGGACGGTCGAGACCTTCGTCGATGGTCACAAGCCCCTGGCCGATCAGCACGGCGTGATGGTCGCCGCCCCGTACGCGGTGCAGGGCACCTGGGACGCCATGGTCACCGGCTTTGGCCGGGACGTGAAGGCGCTCGATCGGTGCTTCGAATGGCTGTTCGACCGGGTGCCGGTGAGTTCCGAACGGCTGACTCTCTCGGGCTTTTCCGACGGAGCGACCTACACGCTCGGTCTGGGCCGCGCCAATGGGGACTTGTTCTCCCGATTGGTGGCCTACTCCCCGGGCGGGTTGCTCGACGTGGCGCCGGTGGGCAAGCCGCCGATCCTGGTGAGCCACGGCCGCGAGGACGCGGTGCTGCCCTATGCGGTCTCCAGCGACGTCGTGGTGCCGGCGCTTCGAGGCGCGGGGTATCAGGTCGATCTGATCAGCTTCACCGGCGGCCACGCCGTGTACCTTCCCGCGGTCGAGCAGGCGATGGCGGCGCTCGGCGCGGCCTGACCCAAGGAGTTGACATGATCGGGAGACGGTAGTCCGCGCATTTCGGCCGGCGGACCGACGGCGGGATGCCTTCCCGACAGGTCGGCTCGGGATTGGCGCGCCGCTCCGGCTAGATTTCCTGCGTGCCTCGTCTCACCGGCATTCCCCGCGCTCTGATGGCCCTCTGCGGCTTCTGGCTCGTGCTGGCCAGCCTGCTGCCCGGGGACCTGCGGCCCTGCCCGACCCATTCGGCAGCCCATGGCTCGACGACACCGTTTGAGGCGGCGGGTCATTCCCATCATCGACCGACCGAGCCAACGCCAGCCCCACCAGCCGGCTGTGATTGCCTGGTCACGTGTTGCGGCGCGCCCGCGATGCCGGCCCCGTCACCGCAGATCGTGGCCCGCCTCATCGCGGCAGACCACCCGTGCCCGCCCGTCTTCCCCCCCCGAGCCGGTGCTGCCCGGGCCAGACTCCTTCCCTTTGCCAACGGCCCCCCTCCGCTGACCCGCGGCTGACGCGCGTCGCGTCGGCCGCCCCGTCCCCGTCGTTCAGGTCGGAGCGTCAACGCGCCATGTCGCATCGCATTCTCGCGGCAGCCCGCCGGACCGTGGTCGTGGTCCTGGCCGCTGCCTGCACGCCGAACGCCGCATCGATCCGGCTCGAGCGCGCCGCCCTCACCGGCGACGTGCTCGGCGCCGAGGCGGCCGCCTACTTCACGCTCCGGATCGACGGCGCCCGGCCGGACACGATCGTCGGGCTGTCGGTCGCCGAGGCCGGGACCACGTCGATGCAGACGTACCAGGCGCACCGAGTGTCCGACGGCCCCGACCCCAGGCCCACCATGGTCCGGGTCGAGCAGATCCCGATTCCTTCCACGGGCACGGTGCGCTTCGCGCCGGGCGGGTACACCGCCATGGTCTCGGGCTTCTGGCGCCCGCTGGTCCGGATCGACTCGATCACCCTCACGGTCGAGCTGTCCAGCGGCCGAAAGGTCTCGACCCGAGCACCCGTGCTCCGGTTCGACGACCTCGAGGCCGTGCTCGATCCGGGGGCCGCGGCCACCGAGCCGCACGCCGAGCCCACGGTCGCCGACGGGGAGCGGCTCTATCGGGCCAACGGCTGCGCCAGTTGTCATGGCGCGACCGGGGACGGCGACGGCCCCGTGAGTCGCACGCTGGTCCCGGCACCCCGGGACTTCCGCGTGGCCGCGCCGTTCAAGGGCGGCGCGGGCCTCGACCAGATCGCCCGGACACTGGCCGTCGGCGTCCCGGGGGGCGGTTCGATGCCGCTCTATGCGCACCTCACCAATCACGAGCGCCGTACCCTGGCGCGCTTCCTCGTCTCGCTGCAATCACCTCCATCCGATCGGAGCAGCACCCCATGACCATCTCGCTTACTCCCGTGGACCAGACCGTTCCCGGTGACCGGACCGGACGACCAGGCGGCAAGCTGGCCGCGGTCCTGCTGGCCCTCGTCTCGCTGGCCGCCCCGCTCCAGGGGCAGGACCCCGCTGTCACCGCCCGCGACGCCTGGGTCCGCGAGACCGCGGCCGGCCGCCCGGTCACCGGGGCCTTCCTGATCCTCGAAAACAAGAGCGACACGCCCCGCGCCCTGGTGCGCGGGACCGCGAGCGTCGGCGATACCCTCGAACTGCACGAGATGAAGCGTGACAACGGGATGATGCGGATGTCGCCGGTGACGCGGATCGAGATCCCGGCGCGCGGGGAGACCGCCCTCCGTCCGGGCGGCCTGCACCTGATGATCTTCGGGCTGAAGGCCCCCCTCACGCCCGCGGACACCGTCGACCTGACGCTGGTCTTCGATGATGGGAAAACCCTGGCGGTCCGGGCGCCGGTCCGCTCGATGCGGGGGGTGCCTTGATCGCCTCGGTCCGACGCGGGGCGGCGTGGCGGGCGGCCCTGACCGGCCTCGTCGCGACGGCCCTCGGCGCGGGGTGCGCGCGCCCGGCGCCCGACGTGGCCGGTGGCGACTTTGCCTTGATCGACCAGGACAGCACGGCTTTCAACCTCGCCTCGCTCCGGGGCAAGGTCGTCCTCGTCTTCTTCGGGTACAGTCATTGCCCCGACGTCTGCCCGACCACCCTCTCCAAACTCTCCTCGGTCGCTCGGCGCCTTGGCGATCAGCGCTCGGGAATGAAAGTGGTCTATGTCAGCGTCGACCCGCCGCGCGACACCCCCTCCGTACTCAAGGCCGACCTCGGGAACTTCGACCTCGACGCGGTGGGACTGACCGGAACCCGCGAGGACATCGATCGGGTGGTGGCGATGTATGGTGCCAAGTACGAGATCGTCCCCACCCCCCAGTCGGCCGCCGGGTACACCGTGAGCCATTCCACCACCCTCTACATGCTCGACCAGCGCGGCAAAGTGGTGGAGACGTTTCCCTACGAGGCCACCGCCGATGAGATCACGGATGCCGTGAAGTCACTGCTGTCACCCTGACCGCTGCAACCCTACGCCCCCTCCGGGCATCATCTTCGGGCGCGTTGGTCGGCCACTGGGGCCGGTCAGCGCCCCACCCCCTCCGGAGTTGCCATGATCCGCGCCGCCTTGTTCGCCCTGTTCCTGGGTTCGGCCCAGCTGTCGGCCCAGAGCCACCCGCTCGTCGGGGTCTGGCAGGTTTCTTTTGCCGGCGGGATGCGGATCGAGAACGGAGCGCCCACCCCGATTCTGCGAACCGGCAAGCTGACCGTCGACATCCAGGGCGACTCCCTGATCGCCACGCTGGTCACCGATCCCATGCCGGATCTACCCACCCGTCCCCCCGTTCGGCTGGCGACCAAGGCGGGCCCTGGCAACGCCACCTTCCTGCAACGCTCGAAGGTGACCATCAACATGAACGGCAACGAGCAGGAGGCCACCTCGGTCAGCACCTGGATCCTCGCCGCCACCGGCGATCAGCTGGAGGGGTCGGTCGACCGGAAGATCGAGGGGTTCGATGGACCGGGCGGAGGTGCCCAACCGGTGAAGGGCAAGCGGGTCAAGAACTGACGCGCCAGCGGATCCTTGTCTATTCTCGATCTGACCACGAGGTTTGAAGGAAGTCACGATCGAAGAGGACCCTGATGGCGGATGCGGCAGCCGATACCGCCTCCTCGCTTGCTCCATTCGGTACCGTCCTGACGTGGTTCGCCACCCTGCCGCCAACGGCCTACCTGACCGGCGGGCGGCAGGACACCCTGGACCAGATGCGGCGCACGTTGTCGCGGACCGACGGCCCGCGGGCCGTGCTGCTCGTCGGCCCCTCCGGAGCCGGCAAGACCGCGCTGGTCCACGGGCTGTCGCACGCCCTGTACGACGAGGGAGACGGCAGCCATCTGCTCCAGCTGAGCCTCACGACCCTCATGGTCGGGAGCGGATACGTCGGGATCTGGGAAGAGCGGGTCAACAACCTCATCGAGTTGGCCGCCCGAACCTCGACCGTGCTGTACGTCCCCTCCCTGGTCGATCTGGCCGCCGCCGGCCGGCACTCGAAATCGGATCACAACATGGCCGCGGCCTTTGCGGAACCGCTGGCCCGGGGCGGGATCGCGATGGTGGCCGAGAGCACGCCGGAGGCGTACCGCTCGCTGGTCAGCCGAGAGCCGGGGCTCGTCCGCCTGTTCGAGGTCATCCAAGTCGAGCCCGCGTCCGTCGACGAGACCCGCCGGGTGCTGGCCGCCGTCGTGAGAGAGACGCCGGCCATCGTCGATGCCCCGGTCCTCGACCGGGCCGTCGAGCTGGCGGGGGAGTTCCTGGTTGGATCGGCCCTGCCTGGGGCCGCCGTGGACCTGGTCCGACGAGCCATCAGCCGGGCGCCGGATCCGGGGTGCGTCACCGTCGCGGACCTGCTGGCCACCCTGTCCGCGGCCACCGGACTCCCTCGCGAGTACCTGGACGACGCGGTGCCGCTGGATCGCGCCGCGGTTCGGGCGTTCCTGGAAGCCCGCGTATTGGGGCAGCCCGAGGCCGTCGACGCGGTCATGGAACGGGTCGCGCTGATCAAGGCCGGACTCACCGATCCCGAGCGCCCCTACGGCGTCCTGCTGTTCACGGGCCCGACCGGCGTGGGCAAGACCGAACTGGCGCGCGCCCTGGCGGAACTGCTCTTCGGGGACGCCACCCGGATGATTCGCCTGGACATGAGCGAGTTCGCCAAAGCGGACTCGTACGAGCGACTCATCGGCACCTACTCCCAACCCGGCGTCCTGACCGACCCGGTGCGATCCCAACCGTTTTCGCTGGTCCTGCTCGACGAAATCGAGAAGAGCCACCTGAACGTCTTCGACCTCTGCCTCCAGCTCTTCGACGCCGGCCGATTGACCGACGGCAAGGGACTCACCGCGGACTTCCGGCGCACGATCATTATCCTGACGACCAACGTCGGGGCCACCATCGCCCGGACGGGAACCGTGGGGTTCATGGAGTCGAGAGCGGAGTCCCCCGAGCGGGAGGAAGCCCTCCACGCGGAACGCGAGCTGGCGATGGCGTTCCGCCCCGAGTTCCTGAACCGCCTCGATCACGTGGTCCGGTTCCGGCCCCTCGAGGAACAGGTGGTGGCGCGGATCGCGGAACGGGAACTGCGCCGGGTCCTCGAACGGAGCGGGATCCGTCGCCGCGGGCTCGTCCTCGATGTCGATCCCTCCCTGCTCGCGCTCCTGCTCCGCGAGGGCTACTCCCGGGCGTTCGGCGCCCGCCCGCTGAAGCGAGCGGTCGAGCGCAAGGTCCTGCTCCCGGTGGCGTGGGCGCTGGCCCGCGGGGACGCCGCCCCAGGATCGACCGTTCGACTGGCGGCCGTCAGCGGGCAGGTTCGCATCTCGATCGCGGCGCCGGAGGCCCAGCAGCGCGACGGCGCGCACGACCTCGCCGATGGTGGCGACATCGGCGAACTCCGCGACCAGGCGGAGGAGATGCACGAGGAGATCGACCGGCTGGTCGAGGCGTTCGCCCCGATGCAGGCCCGGCTGTCCGCGCGCCTGATGGAGAGCGCGTCGCCCGGATTCTATGGCGACCCGGAACGGTCCCGGGCCGTGCTGGACGAGATCTACCGCCTCGACGGCGCCCGCCGTGAAGTGGAGGAGGTTCGGGCCGCCATGGCGGGCTTTGCCGAGCGGGTCCGGCGCCGGGTCCGGGACGGTCGCGAACTGGCCGGGCTCCAGCGACAGGCACGAACCCTCGAGGGCCGACTCGACCACGTGGAGTTCATCGTGTCGTGCGAGGACCTCGAAGCCCTCGGCGACGCGTACGTCACGATGACCCGCCTGCAGAGCAAGGATCCCTCGCTCCAGGGCGTCGCCCGGCTGGCCGGGATGTACCGCGCCTTTACCGAGCGCCGCGGGCTGACCTGTGAAGTCGTGGACGATCGGGTCGATGCCGAGTCCGGGGAGGACTCGATTACCCTGCTGGTATCGGGGTGCGGAGCCCACGCGCTGCTCGCCGGCGAGAGCGGCCTGCACCGGTTCCGGGACGGCCTGCCCCCGCGCGACGTGCTGGAGGCGGTGCGGGTGGCCGTCCTGCCGATGCCGCCGGCGGTCCCGAACTTCCCGGCGGAGGCGGTGAGCATCGAGACCCGCAGCGTCGCGCGGCCCGGACGACTGATGCGGGCAGTTACGCTGGAACTGCGCCTCTTTCACCGCCCCACCAAGATCGCGCTGCGCGCGGCGTGCGATGGCAGCCGCGAATGGGCGCTGGAACGAATCCTCCCCCTCTTTTTCGCCAGCATTCGACAGGCCACGACCCCGCCGCCGGTCGAGGAGCGCCTGGTCCGCCGGTACCAGCTGGGGCCGAGTCCGCGGGTCCGTGACCTTCGGACGGGTTATGCCACGGGCCGCCTCGAGCGGGTGTTGCGCGGTGATATCGAGATGTTCGTCACCGGCCACCGACGCGAGTAGGACACCCCGCGCGCGGGCCTACCAGTCGACCAATGCGCCAACGCCCCGCCGCTCCGCCTCCCGCAGCACGAAATCCGCCGACACCAGATCCTCGGATACCATGCCGAGGGACTTGAACAGCGTGATGTCCTGGTCCGACCGGCGGCCGGCCACCTTGCCAGTCAAGACCTCGCCGATCGACCCGACGATGTGATCGTCGCTGACCAGGCCGGCCTCCTTGGCGCGACGGAAATCGCCGGCCAGGGCCAGGGCGCTGTCCTTGAAGTCGACGAAGAGCCGCGACCGGGCCACCGTGTCGTTGTCGATTTCCGCGGTCGTGGGAATGCTCGAGCCGACCACGTTGAGATGGTGGCCAGGACGGAGCCACCGGGCCTCGAAGTAGGGCTCCTTGGCAGCCGTGGTGGTGCAGAGAATGTCGGCCGCGGCGGCTTCTTCCGGCGTCGCAACGGCCACGATGGGAAACCGGTGATGGGCCTGCTCCGCCGCGCAGAAGGCCTTGGCCTTCTCGAAGTCCCGCCCCCAGACGAAGGCCTTCTCGATCCGGCGGACCACCGGAATGGCCTCGAGGTGGGTGTGGGCCTGCTCGCCGTAGCCGAAGATGCCGAGGGTCCGGGCGTCCTTCCGAGCCAGCGCATCGGTGGCGGCGCCAGTGGCGGCGGCAGTCCGGAGGGCGGTCACCTCGCGGCCGTCGAGAATGGCTCGGGGCGAACCGTTGGCGGCGTCGAACAGCACGACCACGCCCTGATGGGAGCCGAGGTTGGTGCCGAAATTCCCGGGGAAGACGGCAATGACCTTGATGCCGAACCACTCGGGGTCGGCCACGTAGCCGGGCATCATGCTCATCAGGCCGCGCTTGTCCGGATGCCAGACGGCCTGGCGGATGGGCTGAATGGTGCCGCCTTCGGTGGCAACCAGGGTCATGGCCCGGCGCATCAGGTCGATGCAACGGTCCACGGGCAGGAGGGTTCGGACGGCTTCGGCGTTGAGGAGTCGGATCGGCATGAGGATTCTGGCGGCAAGAGGATCGAGTGAGGGTTCGATCCCAACTTAGGTCGGGCACCCCTCGTCCACTAGTCGCCGCCCACCACACCTCGGAAGACGCCGCCAAGATCGACGAGGAGTGGCCGCCCGGTGCCCGGCTCGCGCCACTCGACCGATCCCTGGCACACCAGCTCCGGTGCCCCGTCCAACCGGGATACGGAGACCTGATGGCGGAGGAGGTCGACCAGCCAGACCTCCCGAACCCCGCTCGCGAGATAGGCGTCGCGCTTGTAGGTCCGATCGTACATTTGCGACCCCCGGCCCGACACTTCGATGGCGAGCCACCGGTCCTGAACGTCGGTCCAGTCCTCCCAGCGCGGCGGCAGGACCCCGACCAACACGTCGGGTTCGAGGCGGGACGCGTCGTCGATCGGCACGACGCCGGGGCTCCAGACACCCACGTCGGGCCGGCCGGCCAGGAAGACGCTGAGCGCCACGGTCAGCCGCTGAGCCACCGTCTGGTGCGGAAGCCCGGGCCCCGGGGTCACGAACAGGACCCCGTCCAGCACCTCGTAGCGGTTCCCGTCGGCGGGAAACGCGTCGATCTCGGCGACCGTAAAGCGGCGGAGGGTGACCGGCATGAGCATAGTATCGCGCCTCGGCGTCGGGGTCGGCAACTCGGCATCCTCCAACATCCGGGAGAGCGGACGATGGTCGTAACCGGAATACCGCGCCGGATGGCCGATTCACCGGTGGAATCTCCCGGAATGGCCGGCAATCCGGCATCTTTGCTGCCGATGGCCAACCCGCGTTCCCACGTCACCGCCTTCGAGGCCGGCCGCGGCCGGATCCGCGCCGAACCCAGAGCGCCCCTGATGGTCGCCGGGCTCCTGGCCTTGGCCACCGCGTTCGGCACCGCCTGCACCACCGGCCCCGATCTCGACGCGCCCAACGCCGTCGTCATCGAGGACCCGGCTGGACGCCTCGCTCCGTTTCAGGCGCTCATCACCGATCTCGTCACCACCACCGCGGGCCGGGTCGACAGCAGCCTCGGCCTCCGCGGCGTGACGATCCGGGTCGTTCCGGACGCGACCAATGCCATCGCCGGGTACGGCATCGGTGGGCGGTCGCCCGATGCCGTGACGGTCCTGATCTACGTGAACCCCAACTACCCCAATCTCGGCACCACGCTCACGAACAAGCTGCCGGCCATGGTGGCCCACGAACTCCACCACGCCAAGCGACACCGGGACCCCGGGTACGGCGGCACTCTGCTCGAAGCGATGGTATCGGAAGGACTGGCGGATCGGTTTTCGATGGAACTGCTCGAAATCGGGGAGCGGCCCTGGAGCACCGCGTTGAGCGCTACCGCGCTGGCGCAGTGGCTGGACCAGGCCCGGAGTCAGTTCGACTCCCGGACCTACAACCACGCCGATTGGTTCTTCGGGTCGGGGTCCATTCCGCTGTGGACGGGATACTCGATCGGCTATCGCCTCGTCAGCGACTACCTCACCGCCCATCCGACCGAGAGTGCCGCGAGCCTGGTTGCCGCCCCGGCGGCGACGTTCCGGCCTTAACCGCGGGGCAGTCGGTCCCGATACCCACGGCTCATCGGTAGCTCGACGCCGCCGCGGACGATCACCCGGTATTCCCCATTGTCCTGGAGCCGAAGCTCCTCCACCCGGTCGAGTTGGACGATCGCCGACCGGTGAATCCGGGCGAACCGGGCGGGGTCAAGCTGCTTCTCGAACTGGCCGATCGGGGCTCGAATCAGGTGATACGAGGGCCCGACGTGGAGGCGCAGATAGTTCCCGCTCGCCTCGATCCAGTCAATCTCCTCGACCTTGACGAACACGGTCCGACGACCGAGCGACACCGCCACCCGGGTCAGATAGCCCGTTCCACCCCCTTCCAGCCGATCGATCAGCCGCCGGACCTCAGCGCTCAACTCCTCGGCCCGGCCCGCGGCCAGCATGGCCCGCGCGCGGTCGAGCGCCTTGCCGAGACGCTGTTCGTCGAACGGCTTGAGGAGATAGTCGACGGCCGCGGCCTCGAACGCGCGCACCGCGTGTTGGGCATGCGCCGTCACGAAAATGATGGCCGGCGCGGGGGTGACCTCAAGACACTCCAGAACCTGGAATCCGTCGAACCCCGGCATCTGGACGTCGAGAAAGACCAGTTCGGGCTTCTCAACCCGGATCACCCGGATCGCCTCGTCGGCGTCCTCGCAGTCAGCGACGACCTGCACGTCATCGTGGTCCTTGAGCAGCGACCGGAGCCGAGTCCGCGACAGGGGCTCGTCGTCGACGATGATCACTCGCATCCGATCTCCAACGGCACCAGGGCGGATCCGGTCGCGCTGCGGGGTGGCTCGAAGGGAATGATCACGGTCGTCACCGCCCCTCCGCCGGGGGCGGGTTCGAGCGTCAGCGAGAAGTCGTTCTGAAACATGGCTGCCAGCCGGGCGCGGGTGTTGCCGAGCCCGGTTCGTTCCCGCTGCGGGCCGACGCCAAGGCCCCGGCCGTCGTCCCGCACCTCGAGACGAAGGCGGCCGGCATCCATCCGCGCGCTGATTCGGATCATCCCTGCGCCGGGACGGGAGCCGACGCCATGGGTCACCGCGTTCTCGACCAGGGGCTGCAAAAGGAGCGTCGGCACCCGGGCGCCGATCGTTTCCGGCGCCACGACCAGTTCGACCGCCAGCCGCGGCCCGAACCGCATCCGCTGGATGTCCAGATAGAGTTCGAGCCGCTCGAGTTCCTCGCCGAGGGCCAGTTCGCCCCCATCGTCCGATTCCAGGGTAACCCGGAGGAGGTCGCTGAGCCGGAGCAGCATCCCCTCGGCCCGTTTCGGCTCATCGCGCACCAAGGCCGCGATGCCGTTGAGGGTGTTGAAGAGGAAGTGGGGCTCCAACTCTCGGGTCAGCGCCGCCAGTCGGGCGCGCGCCAACAGGGTCTCGAGCCGCGCCGCGCGATCGCGGCGGAGCCGATCGCGATGCCCCCGCTGAATGAGGGCGTGGGCAGCGACCGCGAACCAGTAGTTGGCGAAATCACCGGCGGCAAACCGCCAGATCGTGGCCCCCGGGTCGACCGGCTGTCCGGCCACCTTGGCCAGGAGGAGAACGAGCGGACGAGTCAGGCCGGCATGCGCCGTACTGGCGACCACCCCAATGACCAGATACCCGACAGCCGCGCCGATCCGTCCCCCGGGGAGCAGCCGGACCCGGTCGAGACCGAGGAACAGCACCGGCGTGAGCATGACCCACACTGCGCCGTCGGCCAGGAACCCCGCGAGGGCAAACCAGCGGGGCGCCCCATTGCCGCCGGCGCTCATGAACGCCAGGGCCGAAATCAGCGAGAGGCCGAGCCACGCCGCGCCCACCGCCACCCACTCCCGCCGAGTCGCGGTGGGAACGACCGGGGGAAGCGCCTCCCGGTCGGCCACCGGTGCTGGTGAAACGGGAACCGCCACATGCCCTCCCGGAATCCGTTGGGTCCGGATTCAACCAAGTCGGAAAGGTATCGCCCGGCACCCCCTGGCGGGACGAACGACCAGCCCCGGGGACGAAGCCGCGAACACCGGGGACGGACCTCGAGGCGGGCCGGCGGCGAGGCCGGATCGCCCTCAGGCGGCCCCTCGAACCCGAGCCGCCCGGGGTTCGTCCCAACGGGGGATGCGCATCGTGGCCTCGCACGACATCGTGGCGCCGACCCGTTCGATGTTGACCCCGATCCTGGAGGACTGCTCAATGCGATTGCCCCTGCTGTTTTTCCTGCTGCTGCTCACCGGATGTGACTGGGACTTCGGGACCGGCCCGTCGGGTCGCGGTTCCCGCTTCGTGTCGGTTGCCCCCGGCGTGAGCCTCGAGTACATCGACCACGGCGGGAGCGGCCCGCCGATCGTCTTCCTGGCCGGGCTTGGCAACACCGCGCACGTCTACGACGGCTTCGCCGAGCGATTCACCGACCGACACCGGGTCATCGCCGTCACCCGCCGCGGGTTCGGCCGGTCCAGCCGCCCGCCCGCTGGCTACGATCTCGAAACCCTGACCAACGATCTGCTGGCCGTGCTCGATCGACTCCGGCTCGACCGGGTCGACCTCGTCGGCCACTCGGTGGCGGGGGATGAAATGACTCGCTTTGCCGGCAGTTTTCCGAATCGGGTCCGCCGCCTGGTCTACCTCGACGCGGCCATCGACCGGATCGATCTGGCGGAGCTGATTCCCTACGCC
>CADEGB010000011.1:27331-32456 GCA_902826755.1 uncultured Gemmatimonadota bacterium | reverse complement strand
TGGGGGTGGTTCCCCCCCCACTCCGCCGGGCGTTCCCTCCCCCGCTCCGGTCCCCGACCCAACCTACCCTTCCACCGAAGCCGGGCTCGACCCCGAACCCCCCCCTGGTCGCTCCCAACGCCGACGCTTGATTCCGGCCTGGGCGTCGGGATATCCCCACAGCATAGCTCCGAACCACCTCGATCCACGTCCCTGCGGCCTACCACCAGGCCGCTTTTCGGTGTGGACGGTGTGGATACACGCTTTCCACACGACGTGGTTAACTGCCTAACCAGTTGTCCACGATCCCGTTAGGCCGGTGGAAAAAGCCACATCTCGACACGCTAACCCGAATAAAGAAAGGCACTTGCGGCGTTTTGGCGCATTCCGCACTTTGAGCCGTGACGGTGCGTTAGGGGCCGATTTGGACTCGCGCATCATCAGGTGTCGTCGTCGCTACTCGCGCGCTTCACCCACCCCGATCTGGCGCCTCGGGGTGCCTTGCGAACGGTCGGTCCGCGACCCGATCCGACTCGTAGCGCCCGGATGAGTTTGAACCCGGACGGATCGCCTCGTCCCGGGGAATCGACACTCGAAAGCCTCGAGCCCGTCGAGGGTGCTCATCCGTCGGACGGCCGCGACAGGTTTCCGACCTGTGCGGCCGTTCGGCTTTTTGGGGTCCGCGGGCGGTGGGCGTACAAGATCCGGTTGCCTCAGTCGTCATAGTAGCGCTGGGCGGCCGATATTCGCTCGACGCCCCGGAACGCCGACCCGGCGTTCCGCTTTCATCAATCGTTCAGCAGGGGTGTGCTATGACGACCTCGATGACCATGGCGACGGGCCGCAGCTTGAGCATTCTGATCGCGAGCGAACGGGAGACGTTGACCCGGGCGCTGGCCGAAGCCCTCCGCGCGCAGGGGCATCAGCCGCTGGTGCAGGAAACCGGGGCCGCGGCCTCCGACGCCCTGGGAGCGCCGGGGGTCGACGCCGTTGTCCTCGACACCGACCTGCCTGGGGTCGACTGGGACCGCCTCCGGAGCGCGTTTACTCCGGATCGCCCCGCCGTGCCGGAGCCGCTCGACTCGGTGGAGCGGCGTCACATTGCCGCCACCCTCCGGTTTACCGGCGGCAACCGCCGGAACGCGGCCCAGCTGCTCGGCATTGCCCGCTCGACCCTGCTGGCCAAGATCCGCAAGTACGGCCTCGACCGGGAGTAGTACCCCCCCGGGCGCCCCGACTGACCTCAGGGCGCCCGGGCCCGGCCCAGGCGCGAGACCACCACCTGGCGTGCCACCGCGCCCCGCGTCAGCCGGTGGGTGACGTTGGCGGCCCCCATGGCCAGGCCACTCGGCCCGAACACGGCCGAGTGGGCCGGCGGGGACAGGCCCACGCCGGCCGCGCCTGGTCCCGGCCTCCGCAGCACCACCACGGTGTCGGCCAGGCCCACGCTCCGGACCACGATCGAGTCGGCCGTGACCACCACGGAGGCCGGGCGGCCAAGGGTTCGAGCGGCTGACCGAGCCACTCGATAGGCCCCCAGCACCGCGCCTTGGGCGGTCGTGACCCGGGCTCGATCGGCCGCGCTGGCCGCTGCCGACACTGCCTGCCCGGCCACCGCAAGCGTAACCGTCAACACCGCAACAGCTTCCACCAGCGTCATACGCCACCTCAAGACCGTCGCGGTACCAGGCCAGCCGGCGGGAATGCCGCTGTCCGGCTCCCAACCTGCCGCCATCCGCCGGGACCTGGTAACCGCAATTCCGCACCGCCGGATCCAATTCACCCCATTGCGGCCGTCACGCAGCCGCTGCCTGCCACGGACCTTCACCCCGCCGCCAACGGCCCACCACTTCCCCCCCAGCCGGACTGCCCCATCTTTCAGCGGGCGCCGGCTGGCGCTCGGGGTTGCAGCTCCACCCTTGGGAGGACTCGACAGCCATGGGCATGATGATTTTTCTGGTCGTGGTGGTGGCGCTCGTGTTTTGGGTCATCGGCGCCTACAACGGGCTCATCGCCCTCAAGAACCGGGTCCTGAACGCCTGGAAGCAGATCGACGTCCAGCTCAAGCGGCGGCACGATCTCATTCCGAACCTGATCGAAACGGTCAAAGGGGCCATGAGCTTCGAGCGGCAGACGCTCGAGGCGGTCATCGCGGCCCGGAACAAAGCCGTCAGCGCCAACGGCGTGGCGGCCACCGCCAAGGCCGAGGGGGAGTTGACCCAGGCACTCGGCCGGCTGTTTGCCCTGACCGAGAACTACCCGGATCTCAAGGCCACCGGCAACGTCGCTCAGCTTCAGGAGGAGTTGACCAGCACCGAGAACAAGATCGCGTTCTCGCGCCAGCTCTATAACGACGAAGCGACGCTCTACAACACCAAGCAGATGCAGTTCCCGACCAACTTGGTGGCCGGCCTGGCCAAGGCCTCACCGGCGGAGTTGTGGGAGATCGAGGACGCCGCCGAACGGGCGGTGCCGAAGGTCGACTTCGGCTTCAACAAGTAGTTCGGGGTGGCGTGATCGACGGGAACCTGTTCGAGCAGCAGGCCCACAACAAGCGGCGCTCGACCTGGCTGACGGCGGGGTTCGTCCTCTTCACCGCCTGGGTCGGTTTCGGCGGCGACTGGGGCTTCTACCTCCTGACCCGCGACGCGCCGCCCGAGGGGTACCATCACGTGATCCCGTTCATCGGCCTGGCCGCCTCGGCTCTGGCCGGCGGGATCGCGTGGTTTTCCTGGCGCCACGGTGCCGACCAGGTACTCAAGGCCGCGGCCGCTCGGGAACTGGTCGAGCCGGCCACCCCGGAGCAGCAGCGGCTCGTCAACGTGGTGGAGGAGATGGCCATTGCCTCCGGCCTGCCGAAGCCACGGATCTGGATCGTTCCCGACCCCGACCCCAACGCCTTTGCCACCGGGCGAGATCCCCAGAACGCGCACGTGGCCGTCACCGAGGGCCTCCTCGGTCTCCTCGACCGCGACGAACTCCAGGGCGTCGTGGCCCATGAGCTGGCGCATGTCCGCAACTACGACATCCGGCTGATGACGCTGTTGGCCGGGATGGTCGGCGCCATCGTCCTGATGTCCGACCTGATGCGGAATTTCCTCCGATTCGGAGGACGGGTGGGCGGCGGCGGATCCCGCGGGGGCGGGAAGAAGGGCGGCAACCCCCTCGCGCTGGTGGTGCTGGGGCTCTGGTTGATCACCCTGATCATCGCGCCGATCGTGAGCCGGATTCTGGCGATGTCGGTGAGCCGGAAGCGGGAGTTCCTGGCCGACGCCACCGGAGCGCAGTTCACCCGAAACCCGATGGCCCTGGCCAGCGCCCTCGAAAAGCTCGAGTCGGCGTCGGGCGCCACCAGGGCCATCGCACGCGGGGCCGCCCACATGTGCATCGTCGATCCGGCCGAGCGCCGGTTTGCCGGCAAGGAGGGCTTCGTGGGTCTCTTTGCCTCCCATCCGCCGATCGGCCAGCGCCTGACCCGGCTCCGCGGGATGAGCTTCCAGCAGGCCAAGCAGCTCGGCGACTCCGCCTAACGGGCGCCTCGGCCCTTCCGTTCGGCGCCCGCATCGACCTCCTCGAGCAGCCGCAATGGGGCCTGCGGGAGCGCCTCCCGCCGCTCCCGCCGGACACAGCGCCCCTCGGGGATGGTGTACCGATAGCGCCGGCCGGTCAGGTAGTTCTCCTCCCGATGCTCGGTCGGACTGAACTCCCCCAGGGAGGCACAGCGCCGACCGGTGCCGAACGAGGTCTCCGCCCGACCAATCAGTCGATAGGTGCCCAGATGGAGCCGGTACCGATGGGACAGGCGCCACTGGCGCCGGTCGCCGCCCTCGTGGCGCACCACGATCACGTTCCGAGCCAGCGCCAGGTCGACCAAGGGGTCGGGCCGAGTCGGGCTGCCAGCGCTTCGGGGAAGGACCGCGGTTGCCGAGGCCACCGCCAGGTCGAAACCCGCCGGGCCTCCGTGCAGGACCAGGAGCAGGCGGGGTGGTGGATCGGCCAGGGCGGAGTCGCCCCGCTCCCGGCGATGACCGAGGATGACCACCACGTCGCCGGTCTCGTCGCCATTGAGATGGCCCCGGGCCTCGGCGAGGACCACGTAGCCGGGTGGAATGAACGCCCCGGGGGTCGGGCCGGAGCGAGGAATCTCGCCCACCTGGGCCATGACCGAACCGGGGACCGCCAACAGCCACAAGAACCGGGCGCGCATGGGCGGAATGTGCCGGGCAAGTGGCGGCGGCGTCAACGCACGCGGGGGGACCACGCCCTTGTCCCCCGCCGGCCCTGACACGATGTTCTCGGCTCCCTTCCCCCAGGTCCCGATGCCCTGGCCTCTGGTGGCCGCGACGATCCTCGTCGGGTCCGCCATCGTGGTGTGGTGGTTCCGCCGCCGGCTCCGTCGGTGGGGGGCCCGGACCGTGCTGGAGTTTCGGTCCCGGATCGATCGGTTCAAGCTCACCGAGGGGCGGCGCGTCAAAGAGGCCCTCTGGAGTGATCCGCGGATCCAGGAGGCCATGTCCCGCGAGGTCGAGGCCGGCCGGGTCGATCGCGCCGCCGTCGAACGCACGGTGCGCGGCTACCTGGATGAGATCGTCCCGGCGTTCAACGTGCTGTCGTATTACCAGTTCGCCTTCGGGGTCTCGAAGGTCCTGACCCGGCTGTTCTACAAAGTCTCGATCGACCACGAAGGGCCCCAGGCCCTGAGCCGGATCCCCCGCGGCGACGGCGTGGTGTACTTGCTGAACCACCGGTCCAACATGGACTACGTGGTGGTGACGTACCTCCTCGCCAAGGTGGTGAGCATCAGCTACGCCGTGGGCGAATGGGCCCGAACCTGGCCCCTCGACTACGTCTTCCGAAGCTTCGGGAGCTATTTCGTGCGTCGGGGGTTTCCTGATCCGCTCTATCACACCGTCCTGGCTCGCTACGTCCAGCTCATCACCAAGAACGGCGTGACCCAGGGAATTTTCCCTGAGGGCGGACTCAGCCGAGACGGCACCCTCCGGCCGGCCCGGATCGGCCTCCTCGATTCGATCGTCGGCACGTTGCGCGACCCCGATTTTTCCGGCGACCTCTGGCTGGTGCCGGCGGCCATCCATTACGATCGGGTCCTCGCGGATCGGACCCTGGCCCGGGAACTGGTCGTGGG
>CADEGB010000011.1:16308-27321 GCA_902826755.1 uncultured Gemmatimonadota bacterium | reverse complement strand
CGGCTCCGCTGATTCCGTACGATCTCGGTGACGGGTCGTGGGAGCACCTCGACGGACCCGGATTCGGCAGCTGGCGGGCTGGATCGGGTTTGCGTTCTGGAACTGGATTCAACTCTGGTCGGGCGGACGCCAACGGTATGGGCGGGTAGCACTCCAGTTCGCCAAGCCGGTGTCGGTTCGGGAGTGGCTCGCGACGGAGCCGCCCGGGGTCCTCGACCGGCCCCGCGCGGAGCGACTCGAGGCCATCGAGCGGCTGGCCAACTTGGTGATGGCGCGGATCGGCGCCGCGATCCCCGTGACGCCGGTCCCGCTCGCGGCCGCGGCCCTGCTATCGTTCCCCTCCACGGTGGTTCCCGTGGATGCGCTCTGGGATCGGCTGGCGGAGCTTCGGGATCGGCTCCACGACCAGAACGCGCGAGTGGTCCGCGCGGAACTCGCCGTTACCGAGGTCTGGGACCGGGCTTGGCGGACCTTCCGAGCTCGCCGCTGGGTTCATCGGGACGGCCCCAACCTGATCGTGCTCCCCAACGCGCGGCCGTTGCTGGAGTACTATGCCAACTCGATCGTGCATCTGCTCCCGGATCAGGTCCGCTGGGCCCTGACGCCGGCCACGGACCCCGATCGGAGCCTGCCGCGGCTCGATCGCCAGGCCCGCTAGCCGGGCTGGCGCTGTTCAACCGGACGACTTGGGACGGTGTTGCCATGGTGGCCGTGACGCGCTTCCTGCTGGTGCTCCTGCTAAGCCTCGGCGCCTGTCGACCTGGGGGAGATGCCATCATCGTCGCCGTCGGCGACCAGCGGCTCCCCGCCTCGGCCGTCGCAACCCTCGCGTCGAACGCGCCCGCTTCCCTCGACCAGCGGCTGGCTTTTCGCGCCGTGGCCGAGGCGTGGCTCGACTACGCGCTGATGGCGGAGGCTGCCCGGCTCGGATGGTCCGGTCGGGACACCGGTTTGATCCGGGAGTCACTGGCCCCGCTGGTCCAGCGAGAGACCATCGGTCGGCTTCGGAATCAACTGGCCGGGGAGCGACCGGCGGTGACCGAGGCCGACCTGAGCCGAGTGTACGCGGGTGACAGTCTCCGGTTGTTCCAGTCGGTGGTGCTCCTCGTCAACGACTGGGGTGACCCGGATCGATTGCTGGCCAAGGTCACCCGGATCGACTCGATCCGGATCCTGGCGGCCCGGGGCGCGCCGTTCTACAACCTGGCCCAACAGTTTTCGGAGACGGTCGGCGCCTTGTATGGGGGGATCGGCTCGGTGGTGACCCGGGAGCGGATTCCGGAGGCAGACCGGGAGCAGTTGTGGCGGCTGCCGCCCGGCGGCATGTCGCCGGTGCTCCGGACCCGGCTTGGACTCGAGTTGGTCCGGCGGCCGCCGTTGGCGGAGGTCAGAGCGGCCTTTGCGGCCGGCTTGTTGATGGGGCGGGGGATTCAGGCGGACTCCGTCCTGGCCGACAGCCTCGCGGTGGCCCGGGGCCTTCGGATCCTCCCCGAGACGGCCGATCGCTTCAGACAGGTGCTGTTCAACCCCGATAGCCTCGGGCCCGATTCGGCTCTGGTCGTCGGCTTCCAGGGTGGAGGCCTGTCACCAACGGCGGCGTGGAGCTGGGTGGCGGGTTTGCCCGATCCGGTCCGGCTCAAGCTGGCCTGGAGCTCGCCCGCCGACCTGGAGCGAGCGGCGGTGGAGGTTGCCCGCAGCCATTTGCTCGCTGAGGTCGCCGCTACTCGGGGGATCGTCGTGAGCGACCGGGACCTCCGCGGCCTCCGGACGGCGTTCGGGCGGGAGGTCGACGCGGGGTTGGCCTGGTTCGCGCCGAATCGCGCGGGGGGACCCGTGTCGGCCGACTCCCTGGTGGCCAGAGCGCTTCGAGGGGAGGCCGCGGTGACCATCCCGGCTGGACTTGCCGCGGCCCTGAGACGGCGGATCCCTCATGGGTACAACGCGGTGGGGATCGGTTGGATCAAGTCACCGAGCTGAAACGAACGAGGGGGGCCCGATTGGGCCCCCCTCGTCGTTTGGGTCGGTCGTTCCGGTCAGCGCACTCGGCGGCGCCGGCCGAAGGCCACCAGGCCAAGGAGACCGGTGGCGAGGAGCAAGATGCTGCCGGGTTCCGGGGTAACCAGGCTGCGGATCCAGTCGGCGTGCAGCCGGACATCGACGAACCCGGCGAATTCACCGAAGCTCGAGTCGAGGATCCCGTTGATGTCGCCGACGACGCCACCGCTGAAGGTCAACCCGAACGACGCAATGGCGGCGATGCGTCCGCCGATGAAGAGCGGCCCTCCGGAGTCGCCGCCCGCGCTCAGCGCTTCGTTGATTCCCAGCCCGAGGTCGCAATAGGCACTGTTGGCGGCCGTGAAGAACGCGGTCAGGCGGCAGGAGGCGTCCCGGGCCGCGGTCCCATTGTCGAAGTCCGCGAAGAGAACCCGTTCGTCGCCGAAGAAGCCGGAGAAGATGGGGTCGTCTCCGAGGAAGTCGAAGCGGTTGCTGCCCTGCCGTCGGGTTCCGGAGGCCAGGATGGCGCCGGTGGCGCCGGAGCCGGACCGACCGAAGCCCACTTCGGTGTAGCTCGAGCCGAGCGGGTCGATGCTGCTGAAGCGGTAGGGGTCGATGCCGGGGACCGTTTGGCTGCCGAGGTCGATGATCGCGATGTCGTTCTCATCGACGACGGCGCCGGTGTACCCCGAGTGGATCGTGTACTGCGAGGTGGCGGCGGTAAAGGTGCCGCCACCCGGCGGAAAGAACACGGCGGTGACGCTCGTTGCGCCGGTCATGCAATGGGCCGCGGTGAGGATATGCCGCTGGTAGTTGCCGACCAGCGAGCCGGTGCAGAGGAAGGTGCCGGTGGACCTGGTGATCAGGAGCCCGGCCACCCCATCGAACCCGACTCCGCGGGGCGTCCCGTAGATGCCGAGGAACGGGTTGTCGGCGGTGACCATGGTCGATTGAGCATCGACCGCCAGTCCGTTGGCGCCGGGCGCCAATGCAAACAAGGCGGCGGAGAACAGTCCGATCATGCGGAGACCTCGGCAGCAGTTGTGGTTGGGGAGTAAACTGCTCTGCAACAAGCAAGAATCGAGCCGGTCACGTTCGTTCCATCGCGCGCGCAGTGGTTCCCGAGGTGGGTTCGACTAACGCTACGCTGCAACACATTGACCCGACGAAACTTCGGTACGATCACCGTCGCTGCAGGAGCGGTGGCGGCGCAATGCACCCTGGAAAATTAGCGGCGTCGCGTCCATGCAATGGTGTGGGATCCAACTGCTGCATCGAAGCAAGTCAGGTGTTGCCGTGGGCCGCCTCGATCAACTCCTTGGCGATGGTGGCCGGATCGAGCGGTAGCGCGATGGCCCGGTCGACGCCAGCCGCGAGCGTCCCGGTCGGATCGCCGGCGGTAAGCGCCACCAACGCGTACGGCCTCCCCGCCACCGGCTCGAACCCGCCGAGGGCCGTGCTCCGGTCGGCCCCGCCCGGCGTGGAGAGGACGACGAGGCTGACGCCGAGTCGGTTGGCGCTGGTGGTGAGTTCCCGGGCGGTGCCCACCCGTTCGACCGAGAAGCCGGCGTGGCGGAGCAGCAGGGCCGTCACTCTGGCTACCCCTTCGTCGGCGATCCACAGCAGCGCTCGCCCCCGGTGAGGGACCGCGGCCGCTTCGGCGGCGCCCAGCGTGATCATCCGTAAGCCCGCCAGATAGTCCGAGCTGTCGGCCTGTCGGAGCTGGCCCGCCTGTTTGATGATGTCCCGGATGCGAAGCAGGCTTTCGCGGACCGAGCCGAGCCCCTCGCGGGCGTCGTCGGGAAGCCGGCGGTCGGCCAGTAGCAGCTCGACCTCGGCCGAGGCGCTCATCAGCGGATTGTTGATCTCGTGATGCAGGGTCACCGTCATCTCGCCGATGGCCGCCAGCCGTTCCGCCCGGATCAGTTCCTGTTCGACGGCGGTCTGGGCTTCCCGGAGGGCCCGGTTGCGGCGGGTCCGTTCGACGATCTGCGGCAGGAGGTCGCGAAGGTTGTGGTCCTTGACCAGGTAGTCCTCCGCGCCGGCCCGGAGCGCCGCCGCCGCGAGGGTTTCGTTGCCTTCCCCCGTGACCATGATGACGGAGGGGGGATCGGAACGACCGAGGAGCCGGGGAAGGAGATCGATCCCGGTGCCGTCGGGGAGCTGGTAGTCCAGGATGATGAGGTCGGCGTCGGCGGCGTGGGTCAGGGCATCGCGAGTCGAACCGCTGACGGTGATGCGCTGATAGCCGCCGAGGTCGAGGAGTTTCCGGATCAGTGCCACCATCGCGGGGTCATCCTCGACGATGAGCACCCGCATGGCGGCGGGATCAGGCACGAGCGTCGTCGAGGAAGATCAGGGCCTCCCGCCGGGCCACCACGGCCTGGAGCGCCCGGTGGACCCGGGGGTCGATGACGGTGCCAACCAGATCCCGAAGCCGTTCGATGGCGAGTTCGGGTACCATCTTTTCCTGATATGGCCGGGAGGTGGTGAGCGCATCGTAGATCTCGACCGCGCCGATGATCCGGGCGCCGACCGGAACGGACTCGCCGCCGATGCCGTCGGGATAGCCCTTGCCGTCCCATCGTTCATGGTGGCTTCGGACGATGTCGATGATGTGCTTCAGGTGGGCCAGCGGTGCCAGGATCTGGGAGCCGGTGACCGTGTGATTCTTGACGTGCTCGAACTCGTCGTCGGTGAGGGGCCCCTGCTTGTTGAGGATCTCCTCCCGAATGCCGATCTTGCCGATGTCATGGAGCCGGCCCGCGGTCCGGACCAGTTCGACCTGCTCTTCGTCGAGCCCCATTTCGGCCGCCACCGTGGCGGCCAGGTCGGCCACCCGGGCGGAGTGGCCTCGGAGATAGGGATCCTTGGCTTCCAGGGCGTTGACGAGCGCCTCGAGCGTCGCGACCGAGATCCGCTCCAGGTTGGCGCGTTCCATCCGGAGTTCGGCCGTCCGGATCGCCACTTCTTCCTTGAGCCAGTGGTTGATCTGCTGGCTCTCGATCATCGTGTCCCGACGCCGGAGGGCGCGCTGGATGGCCCGCAGCAGGTCGGTCAGGTCGACCGGCTTGGTGAGGTAGTCCATGGCCCCCCGCTGCATGCAGAGGGCGGCGCTGGCCGCGTCGTTGACGGCCGTGAGCATCAGGATGGCGGCGTTCGGTTCGATCTCGAGGATCCGGGGCACCAGATCGACGCCGTTGGAGTCGGGCATCCGGACGTCGAGGAGCACGCAGGCGATCTTCTGGCGCTGGAGGACGTCGATGGCCTCGGCGCCGTTGCCGGCGGTGGTGACTTCGAAGTGCTGTTGAGAGAGGAACCGCTTGAGGGCGCCGCGGATCGGCTCCTCATCGTCGACGACGAGGATGGCGATCGGCCCCTTCGGCGCGCTGTTGAACTGGTAAGGCGCGGCGGTCTGATCCACGGAGATGATCCCCTCGGGCGGCTTAAGTGTTTGAATCTGCGACGGTTGTCGCCGCCGGGCAAGGGATCGGCCCGGGTTCAGCCGATGAATTCCACCGCCACCCGGTGCGGAATGATCCCGGCGTCATGACCCCGGTCGAGCAGCAACTGGACGGCGCGACGGCCCCGATCACCGTAATCGACGGTCCAGTGGTTGACGTACATCCCCACGAACGTGTCGGTTCGTTCGTCGGAAATGCCCCGGTTGTATTGCTTGGCGTGGGCCAGGGCCTGACCCCGGTGCGCCAGCGAGAACTCGATCGAGGCCTTGAGATCGCGGGCGACCTGGGCCATGACCTCGGGCCCGAGGTCGCGGCGGACCACGTTGCCGCCGAGGGGGAGGGGGAGTTCGGTCTCGCGGAGCCACCAGGCGCCCATGTCGTCCCAGAGGTGCAGGCCGAGGTCGGCGTAGGTCAGTTGCCCTTCGTGGATCAGGAGCCCAACGGGCACGTCGCCGCGAAGGACGGCGTCCTCGATCTGGTCGAACGGCATCACCACCGGCTCGAAGTCGGGCTGGTAGAGCCGAAGCGCGAGGTACGCGGTGGTCATCGTGCCGGGAATGGCGATCCGGAGGCCCTTGATGGCCGCGCGAGGATCCGCGGGCTTCGGGGTCGTCGCCACCAGGCGGGGGCCGTAGCCATCGCCCATCGAACAGCCGCTCGAGAGGAGGGCGTAGCGGTCGGCGAGATACGCGTAGGCGTGGAGGGACACGGCGGTGACTTCGAGTTCGCCGCGGAGCGCGCGCCGGTTCAGCGTCTCGATGTCCTGAAGTTCGTGGACGTACTGGAGGCTGCCCGTGTCGATCTGCCCCGACGCCAGCGCGTAGAACATGAAGGCATCGTCGGAATCGGGCGAATGGGCGACGCGAATCAGCATGGGAACTCGGAGTCGGGGGCGCGGGGCCCGGTCACTGGGCGTTGGCGAGCGCCCGATTGCGAAAATCGTCGAGGACGGGCTGGTGCTCTCGGTATTCCTGCCGGGCGGCCTTCGTCTCCGCGTCATAGGCGGCCAGGAATTCGGCGTACGCCTTGGCGAGGGCGGCGGTGTCGTTCTGCTGCTCCGCCACCTCGCCCCGGATGATGAACCCGAACAGATGCTTGGCGTTCTCGGCCAGGATGGTGTCGGCCTTGGCCCGGGCCTGGGGGAATTCGCCCACCACCAGGTGGATCATGGCGGCGTGGTAGCGAGCGTCCTGGTCGACCTGATCGAGCTGCTGGTACGCGCTCAGGGCCATCGGCGCGAACATCAGGACCGTATCGGTCGCTTGCGCCTCGGCCGCGCGGAGCACCCGATCGAACAGCCGGTCGAACCGCTCCCGCGGGCCCATCGAACTGATGTCCGGTGGCGCCGCGGTTCGGCCCGAGGCATTCCCGGCGTTGGCCATGGTCGGGACCTGGGGCGCGCTGTCACGCCGGGCCAGGTAGGCCACCAGCGCCACCGCGATGACGACCGCCGCGCCCGCGATGAACCAGGCGGTCCGTTCCTGCCGGCCGCCAGTGGGCGCGGCCGGGGTTCCGCAGCGATGACAGAACCGGGCGCCCGGCGTCAGTGGGGCGCTGCATGAGCCGCAGCCGTTCGGCGCGACCGGAGCCCCGCACTGGTTGCAGTACTTCCCGGTCACGGTGGCGCCACAGGCGCGGCACGAGGAGGCAGGGGATGTCATTGCGGCCCAAACTTAAGGGGTTCGGTCGGCGCGGGTGAGGGGGAAGCCGTCGCGGGGGTCTGGTGTCGATGTCTCCCACCCGCTACCATCCTAGACGGGTTCACCGCAAGGACTTATGACCCACTCCTCGCCGGCCGAAAACCCCGTGGTTCCGGGGGCTTATCACCTGGGCGATCTGGCTCGGGGCGGCACCACGTGGAAGGTCTATCTCGAAACCAAGACCGATACGATGCCGGTAAAAGGTCGTATCCATTACGTGGCCGACACGGGGCAGCGTTCCACGGGATGGATCTTCATCGAACCGACCGAGCCGGATCTCCTCCGGCGTTTCCACGAGTTCAGCGCGCTCGAATTGTGGAAGGTGCTCGAGAGCCTCGCCTGATCAGGCGGGGCACCGGCAGGCTTCCATGATCCGCGGGCTTCTTCTCATCCCCGTGCTCGGGGCTTCGGCGTTTCCCGTGGCGGCCCAGGACCCGACCGACAGTCTCCGCCTCAAGGCCATCTCGGTCACCACCCACGACGTCTTTCCCCCCGGCCAGGATCGCGGGTTCATCGCCAAGGTGTTCAACGGGCTGCGCATCGCCCCCCGGCCCGGGGTGGTCCGGCGCGAAGTGCTCCTCCGTCCGGGCGAGTTGTTCGATTCGTCCCGAGCGGCTCAGACCGAACGGAATCTCCGGGCGCTGCGGATTTTCCGGCGGGTTACCGTCGACTCGGTCCGGTCCGATTCGGGGTTGGTGCTCCGGGTCGAGACCCAGGATGCGTTCACCACCCGGGTCGAAGGGACCATCGACGGTTCGGACCAGAGCACCACCTGGTCGGTGGCGCTCAACGAACTCAATCTGCTCGGTACTGCCTCGCGGGTCGGGGTTCGCTATCGGCGGACCCCGGATCGGGATGGCGTCACCACGTCGTTCTCCCGCAACCGGCTGATCGATGGCCGGATCGGGATCGGCGCCCTGTGGGACAAGGTATCCGACGGCCGGATGCTCTACGGCGTGATGTCGCTCCCCTTCTATTCGTTTTCCTCGCCGGCCTCCTGGTACCTGTCTGGCGAGGAGCGAAGTCAGCGGGTCCTCCGGTTCGTCGAGGGCGACACCGATCACCCCGAGGAGTTGCAACGCCGTTTCTGGATGGCCAAGGCGGGCACCGGCTGGCGGCTCGGGTCGAGCGCCACCGGCTACCTCCGGGCGGGCGTGGAGACTCAGGTCCGGCGGGACGACTACGCCGCCGACGCCCGGGTCGACACCCTGGCCCGGACGGTGTCCGGCGCCGTGACCGGGTACCTGCAGTGGCGGGCGGCGCGGTTTCTCGTCAGCAGCGATTTCGAAGGGTTCGGCCGGCAGGAGGATGTCGACCTGAGCACCTTCGTCCACGCCAGTCTCGGGATCACCCCGACGGCGTTCGGGTATCGGGACAACGGGGTCGTTCCCGGGTTGACGGTCCAGACCGGGATCGGCTGGCGGGGCGGGTTCGCGCGATTCAACGGGGCGGCGCTTGGGCGCCTGGTCGACGGCCTTTCGGTCGACTCGGGTTCGGTCCACCTCGGCGCCACGGTGGTGCTCAAGCCGCGGGCCCGGCATATGGCCGTGGTGCATGCCGGGCGCGGCTGGCAGAAGAACCCGATGCCTGGCGGGGAATTCGATCTCGGTCAGTCGCTCGGTCCCCGTGGGTTCCGGCAGCATGCCTTTACCGGGACGAACGCCTTCCTCGTCACCACCGAGTACCGCTATACGGTCACCAGCGATTTCATGAACACGGCGGGCCTCGGGCTGGCCGCGTTTGCCGACTACGGAGGAGCCTGGTACGCCGGGAGTCGGCGGCGGACCGGGTATTCGGTGGGTGTCGGGATCCGGTTCGGCCTGACCGTGGCGAGTGACCTGTCGCCGGCCCGTTTTGACCTTGCCTACATCGACGGCGACGGCCTCGCCAAGGGCGCCTGGCGGATCGCGTTCGGGAAGGGATTCGTTTTCAATACCACCGGACGGCTGGACCGCTGACGGCGCGGTCCGTAGCTTCCCCGGATGACTGAACCCGCCGCCACTCCCGAATCCGCCCCGCCGCCGCCCCCACGCCGCCGCTGGAACTGGAAGCTGATCCTCGCCACGGTGCTCGTCGTCCCCGTGCTCCTCTTCGCGATCTATACCGCGGTGGCGCTCAACTGGGCCTACTCCGAGGGCGATCGCTCCGGGATCATGTACAAGCTGTCGCACAAGGGGTGGGTGTGTAAGACCTGGGAGGGGGAACTCAACCTGACCCCGGGCGCCGCCGCTCCGACGATCTGGACCTTTACGGTCCGGGACGAGGCGATCGCCAAACAGCTCAACGAAGCGATGGGGAAGCCGGTGGCCCTCCACTACACCGAACACGTCGGGATTCCGACCCGGTGTTTTGGCGACACCCGCTACTTCGTCGACGGTTTCCGAGTCGTCAGTCCGTAGCGACCGTGCGCAAAACCCTCCTCGTCGTCGGGCTGGTGCTGCTGCCCGGCCCACTCCGCGCGCAGCACGCCTTCAATCCCAACGGCGGGTTCGATCCGGCGGTCCCGACGCCACGAGCCGTGCTCGGCTATGAGGTTGGAGACCGGTTCACCCCTCATCATCTCCTGATGCGCTACCTCGAGCGGCTGGCCGCCACCAGCCGACGGGTGACGCTCGACACGGTGGCGATGACGTTCGAGGGTCGGGAGGTGATGCTCGCGATCGTCACCAGCGAGGCCAACCGCGCTCGGCTCGAGGCGATCCGCCGGGATGCGGCGGTGATCGCCGATCCGCGGGGTGCGCCGGTTGGCGAGGTCGAGGCCGCGGTCCGGCGGCTCCCGGCCATCGTCTGGCTCGGTCATTCGGTGCATGGCGGGGAGGCGTCCGGAGTCGAGGCCGCGATCGCGCTGCTCTATCAGCTGGCCGCCGGTCGTGACGCCGAGACCATGATGGTCCTCGACAGCACCGTGGTGCTGATCGATCCGTCGCAGAACCCGGATGGGCACGAGCGGCACGTCGGGGATGTGACCCGGATGCGGCCAGCCTGGGGCGTGCCGTCGCTCCCCCAGGCCATGATCCACTCGGGAACCTGGCCCGGACCTCGGACCAGTCACTACTTCTTCGATCTCAACCGGGACTGGTTCCTCAATTCGCATCCCGAAACCCGGGGTCGGACCGCCACCTTCCTTCGATGGTGGCCCCACGTGGCCGTGGATCTCCATGAACAGGGGTACGAGGCGAGCTACTTCTTTGCCCCGCCAATGGAACCGATCAACAAGAACGTCCACGGCTCGATCATCCGCTGGTGGGATGTTTACGCGGCCGCCAACGCGGCCGCCTTCGACGCCCGCGGCTGGCCGTACTTCCGTCGGGAGGGCTACGACGAGTTCTACCCGGGATACGGCGTCTCCTGGCCGATCCTGACCGGCGCCGTCGGGATGACGTACGAGCAGGCCTCGAGCGGCGGTGGCGCGATTGCCCGACGCGACGGGTCCGTGCTGACCCTGAGCGACGCGGCCCGCCATCACTACACCGCCGCGTGGGCCACCGTGACGACCTCGGCCCGCCGGGCGCGGGAGCGGGTCCGGGACTACCTGATGTTCCGGGAGACCGCGGTGTCCGACGCCGCCCGGCTCCCGTTCCGGGTGGTGGCGCTCGAGCGCGATCCCGACGGGCGGGCCGATACCCTGGTGCAGCGGCTGACGGGGAACGGGATCCGGGTTCAGCGCCTGGTTGCCGACGCGACCGTGCCGGCGGCCGGGTTCGGAGAAGGCCCCGCCAGGCCGACCCGGTTCGCGGCTGGCAGCTACCTGGTCGACCTGGCCCAGCCCCAGGGTCGGCTGGCCAAATCCCTGCTCGAACCCGACGCCGAACTCGATTCGGCGTTCCTCCGCCAGGAACTCGAGAGCCGTCGGA